>JAILRE010000041.1 GCA_024698505.1 Clostridiales bacterium
CGGAATGAAGAAATCGGGATTGAACTCCAATCAAATAAAGCTGATCGCCATTATCGCGATGACGATCGACCACGTGACCTGGCTGCTGTTCCCGGGATGTCAGAAGATCTGGTGGGTCATGCTCCTGCACGTGATCGGCAGACTGACGGCGCCGATAATGTGGTTTTTTATCGCGGAGGGCTTTCATTACACCCGAAACGTAAAGCATTATATCGCTCGCCTGTTCGTATTCGCCGTCATATCGCATTTTGCATACGACTTTGCCGGAGGGATACCGTTTGTTCCGAACGGGTTCTTCAATATGACCAGCGTGATGTGGTCGCTTGCCTGGTCGGTGGTATTGATGGTCATATTCACGACCAAGCGGCTTCCTCAATGGGGAAAGCTCCTGCTGACCGTTTTGATCTGCTTTATCACCTTCCCCTCGGATTGGTCGACGATCGCGGCGATCTGCCCTGTATATCTGTACCTGAACAGAGGCAATTTCAGAAAACAATCCCTTGCCCTGCTGATCTGGACTGCCGTTTATGCGGCCGTATACTTCATATTTATCGACAAAGCCTACGGGCTCCTCCAGATGTGTACGCTTTTGGCGCTGCCGATCCTGAAGCAGTATAACGGAGAACGAGGAAATTGGAAGGGCATGAAGTGGCTCTTCTATCTCTACTATCCGGCGCATTTGTTCGCGATCGGCGTCGTCAGAGTGCTCATGGGAAACGGGAGTATTTTTCCCTGATAACCGCGTTCCGACACGCAGAAGGGATCTCTTTGTCTTTCGGGCGGGAGGGGCTTCGGCCGTGCCGCAACGTCAAATATGATAAATAATCTCGAATGATCCTATGCTTGTGAGGATAACATGGACTATCGGCTGATAGACGTTTCCCGGATCGACTCGCTGTGGGAACTGCAAAAGCAATACAAAAAAGAGATCGGAGAGGATGAGCCCGACGGCGCGGGAAAAGACCGGCTGGCAGAGGCGATCGAAACAGGGCGCATCCTGTTTTTCGGCGCGTTCGATCACGAAGCTTTGATCGGATGCTGTTCGGTCACGGTCGGGTTTTCAACGTTCAATTACCTGCCAAGCGGCGTATTCGAGGACTTCTTTATACTTCCTGAGTATCGTCACAGAGGCATAGCCCGTCAGCTTGTGCGGTTTGCCCGTCGTGAAAGCGGAGTCTTTACGCTGACGGTCGGCTGCGCCGACTGCGACCTGCAAATGTACAGATCGCTTGGATTCTCAATACCGCTCGGCAGCCTGCTCGCGTTCGATTGAAAAAGCCGCATTCTACGAGGTTTTCACGGCGTGCGTTCAAGCTTTGTTTCCACGCCTCGGCCGCGTCGGCTCGACAGCTTCCCCGCCAAGGGGGAGGCTTTTGGTTTGCCGCCCACGTTCAGCCTTCTCCCCTTTGGTGGAGAAGGCTTTTTGTCCGCCTCCGCTCGCTCAGCCTGCCCGCCCCCGGCTTCCGGCCGCTTTCCCGCTATTCGGCTTTTTCGCCGCAGCCGTCGTTCACGATGCGGAACACCCGCTCCTCCGCGCCGGTATGGGCGTTCACGTATATAACGTACTGTTCTCCTTCGAGCTCGCCCGTGAACTCCCAGCAGAGGGCCTCCGTCATGGGCGTAAGGGGGATCAGCGCGAGGCGCACCCGCGTGATATAGACGTTCTCCGATACGGCGGCCTTCGCCTGCTCTGCCGTGAGCTTCGGGGCTTCCCACTCGCGCTCCCTGTGGCAGAAAAGGTAATTCCTCGCGTCGAGGCCGATCGTCTCCCCCGTCTCCCTGTCGAGCCAAACCTTGACGAGGTCGTTGTAGACGAGCGCGCCGCGGTCCTCCCACACGAACGAGATCAGCGCGTAACCCTCGCGGTATTCGCCGTAGGAGGGCGCCATGTTCCGATACCCGATCGAATCGAGGAACGCTAGCGCGGCTTTTTTCAGACTTTCATACTCCTCCCCGTCGGGGACGCCCTCCGCGTTCCCCTTGGGGCTGCGCATAAAATAGAGCGGTCTGAGGCCGTTTTTCGTTACGGAGACGTCGATCGCGCCGTCCGCCGAAGCAAAATCGTAAGTCGGGAGCCTGCCGCCCGTTTCGCCCGCGAATACGAGCTCCGTCCCCGCCGTTTTTTCCGCGATCCTTTCGGCTTCTTCGGCTGTCCCCTCCTCCATGGAGGCGCAGTACGGCTCCGCCTTCTCGGCCGATTCCGAGAACGGGCCGTCGTAGATCAGCGCGGGAAGCTCGGGCGAGGAGGGCTCATCCTCGGCTTTTTCATCGTAGAAGCCGAACTCCTCCGTGCCGGCGGGCATGCCTCCGTTCTCTATCCTGCCCGTGACGTCCTTTAAAACGGCCTCACACGCCGAAAGCATGGCCTCGAGCTGCGCCGTATCGTTTTCATCCAGCTCGCCGCCTTTGAGCAGTTTTCGGGAGAGGCTTCGCGCATAGTCGCCAGCCCTCGTGAAGAACGCCGAAACGCCGAGGCTGTTTACGCAGGGCTGAGGCAGCCGCCCCTCGCACGAGGCGGCTCTTTCGCTTTCCCTCACGATATCCTCGAGGGCGAGTATCCGGCCCTCCCTCGACGAGGTCGCGCGGAGCTTCGACAGGGAAAGGCTCATGCCGTTCACGGCGTCGCCGAGCTCCCTTCCGCACCGCACGCAGGAATCGACGCAGTACCCTATGTATTCGTCGGAGAGCGCCTCGTATTCCTTGGCCTTCACGCTCTCGGCCTTTCCCCAAACGACCGAGACTATCAGCGCGGCCCCCATCAGGATCGGCAGCGTCCAGGTCAATACGTTCCTTGTGAGCTTAACGTTTCCCATATTCCGTCCTTTCTTTTCCTTGTCCGAATTTGTCGGTTTTGCGTATGCAAAATTTGCGCGCCGTCTGCGCAAAAGTCAAATTCGTAAAAGCAAAAAATGTTATTTTTTGCTTCATGCCGCTTTGGCTTTGCGCCGCAAAGCCGTCCTATTCCCGAATTTGTCGGTTTTGCGTATGCAAAATTTGCGCGCCGTCTGCGCAAAAGACAAATTCGTAAAAGCAAAAAATGTTATTTTTTGCTTCAGCAGAACGCATGATTCCCTATCACCAGCAGCACCGGTCTTGACAGCATCCAGCGGCTCGTCGCCGTGCGCGGGTTGTAATAGAAGAGGCAGCCGCCCGTGGGATCCCAGCCGTTGAGCGCGTCCCGCGCGGCTCTGACCGCGGTCTCGTTCGGAGCGAGGTTTATCTGCCCGTCCGTCACCGCGTCGAAGGCGCCCCTCTGATAGATCACGCCCGCGATCGTGTTGGGGAACGAAGCGCTCCTGACCCTGTTGAGGACGACCGCCCCTATCGCGACCTGGCCCTTGTAGGGCTCGCCGCGGGCCTCGCCGTAGATTATCCTTGCGAGAAGGTACACGTCGCCCGTGGAGGTATTCGCGGAAGAACCGCTCCCCGAGGAGAGGGTTATCCCCATAGCGGCGGCGGTCTTCGGGCCGACTATGCCGTCCGCCGTTAGACCGTTCTTCCTTTGAAAGGCCTTTACCGCGGCGAGAGTGCCGCTGCCGAATATGCCGTCGACGCTCCCCTTGTAAAAGCCCCACTGCTTCAGGCGCGTCTGTATTTTTTTGACGTCGTCGCCCCGCGCGCCGTAAGAGATCCCGACCGCGCCCGCGAGCACGGGAACGAGCAGGAGCAGCGCGAGCATCAGCGCGAGCGCCGTTCTTTTGGTTTTCGCCCTGTTCATCCGAATATCTCCCTCCAGAGCTTTGCGAAGAAGCTCTTGAATTTAAGAGTCCCGTCCTCGTTGACCTCGGTCCCGCCGGGCTCCGTCTCGATCAGGCAGAGCGGCGGGAACATCACGCACCACCAGTTGCGCCCGTTCCCCTCGCCGAGTATTACGCGGAGGGCCCTGTACCTCCCCGCGGGGTAGAGCTTTCCGCCGTACTCCCTGTCGGGGAAATCGAATTCGCCCTCGATAAGCTCCGCTCCGTAATCCATGCCGCATTCGCGGAGCGCGTTCTCGGCGGCCTCCTGTATCTTGCCGCCCATCGAGAGGAGCTTTTCTTCTGCCTCCTTCCTTGAATCCGCCCCGAAGCCGCCTTCGAAGGCTTCGAGCACCGCGTCCCTGACCTTCAGCTTCGCCGCCTGATCGGCGGGATCGTCGCTGTTCGCGATTATATGGAGCCTCAGCGCGTCGGGCACGCCCTTTTCTTTTTCGGCGCAGCCCGCGTTCAGGAACGCCGCCAGAAACACCGCCGCGAGCGCCGCGGCCGCGAAATTCGCAGTTTTCATATCCCTACCTCTTTTCATTGGTTATAAAATAAGGATTGACAAAACGGTGGTAAAAAATACATAATAAAAGCATGGATAAGGATACTTTGATTCTGCACGCATACGCGAAGGTCAACCTCCTGCTCGACGTTATCGGCAGGCGGGAGGACGGCTATCACGAGCTCGAAGGGATAATGCAGAGCGTCTCCCTTTACGACGAGCTCTGTTTGCGGCCGTCCGAAGGGATTACGGTCGAATGCGATACGCCCCTGCCCGAAAACAACACCTGCAAGAAAGCCGCGGAGGCCTTCCTCGGGAAGGACGGCCCCGGCTGCGCGATAAAGCTCGTAAAGCGCATACCCTCCGAGGCGGGCCTCGGCGGGGCTTCGGCGGACGCCGCGGCGGTGCTCCGCGGGCTGAACCACATCTATAGGGGCACTTCCCTTGAAAGGAGCGAGGAGGAGCTCTACGCCCTCGGCCTCAAGGTCGGCGCGGACGTGCCCTTCTGCCTTATGGGCGGGTGCGCCGTTGCGCGCGGCGTTGGCGAAAGGCTGACTCCCGTTCCCGCTCCGATACTGCCCCTGCTCATAGTCCGCGGAAGCACGGGCGTTTCGACGGCGAAGCTCTTCGCCTCCCTCGGCGTGGGGCGCGAAAAAAAGAGCCGCCTTAAGGAAGGCGCTCTCGAAAAAGCGCTTTGCGCGCTTGAAAAAGGGGATATTGCGGGGCTTGCTCCGAATCTTGAAAACGCGCTCCAGGAGGCCGCCTCAAGATCCGTCCCCGAGATAGGCGTTTACGCTGAAAGGATGCTCCGCGCGGGAGCTCTCGGCGCGTGCATGACGGGCAGCGGCGCGGCGGTATTCGGCGTATTCTCAAGCTTCGACGAGGCGAAGAATGCCGAAAGCGCGTTCGCGGACTGCGATTTCAAGGCGGCGGTCCGGGCGCTGCCATCCCCCGCCCCCGTGTGCGTGAGGATAAGAAAGGCCGATATTATGGACGCGCCCCTTACGGCGAGGCTGAGAAAAGAGGCGTGGCTAACTACCTACCGCGGCATCTACCGCGACGAGCTGCTCGACGGCTTCGATATAAAAGCGCGGACGGAGCGCGACAGAAAAAGGCTCGAGGACCCGTCCCAATACGGCTTCATAATCGAGGCGGACGGCCGCCCATGCGGGTTCATATTCCTGCGCAAGCAGGGTGGGATGCACATAGACGCGCTCTATCTTCTCAAGGAATACCGCGGCTTCGGGATAGGACGCGACGCTTTCGGCTTCTTCCGCGAGCTCTGCCGAGAGGAGGGGCGCTCCCGCTTCACCTGCTGCTGCAACGCGCACAACCTGAAAGCTCTCGCGTTCTACGGGCGCATGGGCGGAAGGATAACCGCAAAAACCCTCGGGCACGACGACCCGAGGGAGGATCAGATCTCTTTGGAGTTTGACGCGTAGATGGAGATAATACCCGTTGACGGCAGTAATATCGGCGAGGCCGCTTTTGTGCTCTCCGTCTCGTGGCAGGACTCGCACAGAGGCTTCTGCTCTCCCGAATTCGTAAAAACGCGCACGCCCGAAAACCGCAGGGAGTATCTTGAAAAGAAGCTCGCGGCGGGCGCGAAAGCGTTCCTCTTGACGGATGAAAAGCCCGTCGGCCTCGTCTGCGTGACGGGCGATCTGATAGAGGATCTTTACGTGCTCCCCGAAAAGCAGCGGCAGGGGTACGGAACGGAGATTCTGCGGTTCGCCGAAGGCATCTGCGAAGGAAAGCCAAGGCTCACGATACTCGAAAACAACGACGGCGCGAAGAGACTCTACGAAAGGGAGGGCTTCCGCAAAACCGGCAGGATCGAAAAGACAGGCAGGCTGTGTGAAATAGAGTACGTATTGGATTAAAAGCGCGGTGCAAACCGACTATGAACTGACCGCGGGGACAGTCCCCGCGGTCAGTTTTTTACCATATTAATACTCGAGTGGGTCACAGCGCGTCTCTCCGGCCCGAACTGTTCGCTCTGCGCTCTGCGCCCAGCTCCGCCCCATTAATGCTCCGCAATAATATATTTATGTTTATCGTTAATTAATGCTTGACAAGCGTTAATTCATGATTTATAATGGCCTCGTCAGTTAACGATAAACGTTAATTAATTAATGATAATTCAAAGGAGAAACAAATTATGGAAACCACAAAGATGATGAAAACGGCCTCCGCCGTTGACGTTTTCCTCAAGATCCTTCAGGGCTTTATGATCGCGGGCTTCGCCGTATGCCTCATATTCATCCCCCTGGTGGCGATACTGGGTGAAAAGATGGTCGCGAGCGCGTCGAGCCTCGACCTCGGCGCTCTCAGGATAGAGCTTGCGGGCGGCAACGCCGAATACCTGAGCGAAAGCGGCTTCAAGCTCAACATGATCGGCATGCTCGGCGTCGTCGCCGTGATCGTTGCCATCGGCTGGTACTTCTTAAGGGTGCTCCGCCAGATCCTCGCTCCCATGAAGCAGGGCCGCCCCTTCGAATCCGGCGTGTCCGACAAGATCAAAAAGCTCGGCTGGGTGGCCCTTATCGGCGGCTTCGTCACCGCTTTCGGGGGCAGCGTCGCCTCGATCCTCGAGCTCAAGTGCTACGATCTCAACGCCATATTCACGAGCCCCGCCATCTCCGGAATAGGCTTCAACTACTCCTTCGGCCTGGGCTTTGCGATACTCGCGCTGGTGCTGTTCTTCCTCTCGTTCATATTCAGGAGCGGCGAGGCGCTGCAGCGGGAATCCGACGAGACTCTGTGAGGTGAAACTATGGGCAGGATAATTTTAAGGCTCGACCGCGTCATGGCGGACAGGAAGATAAGCCTCAAGGAGCTTTCCGACAGGGTCGGCGTTTCGAACGTGAACCTTTCCAAGATGAAAACGGGCAGGATCAGCGCGATAAGGTTCTCCACGCTCGAGGCGATCTGCGAGGCGCTCTCCTGCCAGCCGGGAGACATACTCGAGTACGACCCCTCCTCCGAGGAGTGACAAAAACAAAAGCATGGTTTGAAAAACTCAAGCCATGCTTTTAATTTGCTCTGCGGTCAGATCAATACTCGTAGAATCCTCTTCCCGTTTTCCTTCCGAGCCTGTTCGCCCTGACCATCTTTCTGAGGAGGGGATGCGCGCGGTATTTTCCGTCCTTCGTCTCGTTGAATAGGGTGTCCATTATGGCGAGCACGACGTCGAGGCCGATCAGATCGCCGAGAGCCAGCGGGCCCATGGGATGGTTGGCGCCGAGCTTCATTGCGGTGTCGATATCCTCGGGGGAGGCGACGCCCTCGGCGACGAGGCCGATCGCTTCGTTTATCATCGGGATGAGTATGCGGTTCACAACGAAGCCGGGCGCCTCGCTGACCTCGACGGGCGTCTTGCCGATCTCACCCGCGAGCTCGAATACGGCGTTAAAGGTCTCGTCGGAGGTGGCCATGCCGCGTATCACCTCGACGAGCTTCATCACCGTGGCGGGGTTGAAGAAATGCATGCCGATGCACTTCTCGGGACGCTTCGTGGCGGAGGCGATCTCGGTTATCGAGATGGACGACGTGTTGGTGGCGAATATCGTATCCTCGCGGCAGAGGGAATCGAGCGTGCGGAAGACCGTCTTCTTGACCTCGGGGTTCTCGATTATGGCCTCTATCACGAGGTCGGCCTCCTTCGCGTCGTCATACGCGGTGGTGAACTTGATGCCGTTCATTACGGCGGCCTTCTGCTCCTCGGTGATCTTGCCCTTTTCGACGCGCTTATTCAGGCCCTTTTCGAGCCTCGCCGCGCTCCTTGCGATTATCTCATCGGTGATGTCGTATACGGTGACGGGATGGCCCGCGGTGCAGAACACCTGCGCGATGTCAAGGCCCATAGTGCCCGCGCCTACAACAAAAACGTTCTTCATATGCATTCTCCCTTTATTTATTTGCCCGTGAACGGGGTCTTTTCGGTTTTGGTCACGAAGGCCTCCATGGCCATCTTCTGATCCGCGGTGTCGAAGCAGGCCCCGAAGAGCTCCGCCTCCGCCTCAAGATCGGCATAAAGCGCCGCTCCCGTAAAGCGCCTTGCGGCGGCCTTGGCGTTCCTTACGGCGACGGGCGCGTTCGCGGCTATCTGCGAAGCGAGCTTTATAGCCTCCGGCATGAGCTCCTCCGGCGGGAGCACCCTGTCGACGAGCCCGATCCTCTCCGCCTCGTCCGCCCTTATTATCCTTGCGGTGTAGATGAGCTCCAGCGCCTTCGGAAGGCCTATGACCCGCGGGAGCCTCTGAGTCCCGCCGAAGCCCGGCGTGATGCCGAGGCCCGTTTCGGGCTGGCCGAACTTGGCCTTTTCGGAGGCGAGCCTTATATCGGCGCAGAGCGCGAGCTCACATCCGCCGCCCAAAGCAAAGCCGTTAACGGCGGCGATGACCGGTATCGGCAGCGCCTCGACAGCGCTCAGCGCGGCCTGCCCCTTAAGGCCGAATTCGCGGCCTTTTTCGGCGTCGAGATCCTTCATTTCGGCGATATCCGCCCCTGCTACGAAGGATTTCCCCTCGCCCGTAATTATGAGGACTCTTATCTCCTCGTCCTCCCTCACCTTCTCCGCCGCTTCCTTAAGCCCCTCGAGCTCCGCGCTGTTGAGCGCGTTCAGCGCCTCCGGGCGGGAAATCGTCATTACGGCGATATGATCCTGTTTTTCAAGCTTGATCATTTCGGTTCCTCCTGATTTCGATTGCTTTATTATACCATTTTCATATATTGCTTGTAAAGCGGAAAATGAAAACCGGGGGCATTCATTCAAGCGGATGCGGGTTTTCAGCCGGGAATAGATCAATACATGAAACCTTGCTGTCGTTCCCGCTTGTATTCCGCGGCGCTTTGGAGTATAATCCAAGCGAAAAGACGAACAGGAGGGCTTCGGGGATACCGAAGAAAAACTCATATGGAAAACTTCTCCGTATTCGATATCATCGGCCCGCGCATGACGGGCCCCTCGTCGAGCCACACGGCGGGCGCGGCGCGGCTCGGGTACATCGCAAGGCGCATAATCGGCGCCGAGCTCGACAGAGTGCATTTCACGCTTTACGGCTCCTTTGCGGAGACGGGGCGCGGCCACGGCACGGACAAGGCGCTGATCGCCGGCATACTCGGCTGCGAGCCGGACGACGCGCGCATCAGATCCGCCTACAAGCTTGCGCGGGACAGCGGCGTGCAGGTCGAGTTCACCTGGTCGGACGAGCCGGTCGAGCATCCCAACACCGTCCGCATAGAGGCGGTCGACGTGAACGGAAAGGAGACCGAGGTCGTTGGCGTGTCCGTCGGCGGAGGCAACATACTCATCACCGAGATAAACCATCTGGCCGTCGAGGTTACGGGCGATTATCCGACGCTCATTATACAGCATCACGATATGCCGGGCGTCATTTCGGACGTCTGCCGCGTGCTTGCGCAGCTCGGCGTCAATATCGCCTATATGAAGGTCTTCCGCCACGGGCGGGGCGACGACGACGCGTTCATGTGCATCGAGTCGGACGAGCCCGTCACGCCGGATATGCAGCAGATACTTTTGAGGCTCTGCCCCGCCGTACGGGAACTTATGGTGATCTGAGGAAGGAGACGGCTTTATGAACTATGATTTTTCGAACGGAGCGGAGCTCGTCAAGCTCTGCGAAGAGGAGGGCGTCAAGATCTCCGAGGCCATGCTTCGCCGCGAGGAGCAGATAAGCGACACTACGCGCCAACAGGCCATACTTGAAATGCGCAAGGATCTGAAGGTGATGCGCGCCTCCATCAAGAAGGGCCTCACCGAAAAGCATCAATCCGTGAGCCGTCTTTCCGGCGGAGAGGCGATGCTCCTCTACCGCTACGGCGATTTCGATCCGTTCTCCGGAAAGGAGACCTGCCACACGGCGGCCGCCGCGATGGCCGTCGTCGAGGTGAACGCCGCAATGGGCCGGATCGTCGCCGCTCCCACAGCGGGCGCCAGCGGGATACTCCCCGCCGTGCTTATCGAGAACGCGGATCAACGCGGCTGGACGGACGATCAGCTCGTCGAGGCGCTGTTCTGCGCGGGCGCCGTGGGAATGCTCTTTGCCAAGAACGCGACGATATCCGGCGCGGAGGGCGGCTGTCAGGCCGAAACGGGAGTAGCTGCGGCGATGGCCGCGGCCGCGCTCGTGGAGCTCTCGAACGGTACGCCCATGCAGTGCCTTGACGCGGCGGCGATCGCGATAAAGAATATCGAGGGCCTCGTCTGCGACCCCGTCGCGGGGCTCGTCGAATGCCCCTGCATAAAGCGAAACGCCATGGGCGCCGCGAACGCGCTCATCTCGGCGGATATGGCCCTCTGCGGGATAACGAGCCTCATCCCCTTCGACGAGGTGCTGACCTCCATGTATTCCGTGGGCCGCGACATAAGGCCCGAGTTCCGCGAGACCGCGAAGGGCGGCCTTGCCGCCACCCCCACCGGCAGACAGATCGCCGCGAGCATAAAGCGGATGAACAGCCGGGAGAATTGAAAAAAGACGCGAACAGCCCCGCGCGCGTCCGTTGGGAAGGGCGGGGTTTTGCAAGCCGAACAAAAAGGCTCCGGGGAAATATGTTCCTCGGAGCCGGTTTTTTAATGCCGAACGCAGGGGCCGACGCGCCTGACAGGGGCGGGCGGTCCATCCGTCGTTTTTTCATACAGGGCCGCATCCCCGGCGCACGCCGGCGCAATATCACCGCTTTATCTTTTTCAGCGCGATCCTGCCCTCTATGAAGGACTTGAATTCCTCGGGGGTCCCCATCGTGAAGGCGTCCTTTCTGAGTATGTAATTGAGCTTCGCATTCGTCCTGAGTATCAGGAGGTTTTTCGTTTCGACGACCTTCGCGATCTTTTCGTACTCCACCGCGACCTCGCCGCCGCTGATCGAATCCGAGGAGCGGAACTCCTCGCCGAAGAAGCGCCTCGTCACGATGTAGGGCTTTCCGTCCGTCTGCTCCCGGAGCGCGCGGAGGGTGCGCTTCTCGCTCACGGCATACATGGCGAAGGAGAACGCGATGAGCGCCAGCGCGGCCACGGGATAAAACAACGCGATCTCACTGTACGCGATGAGATAATACAGGAAAAAGAAGAGCATGACCGCGACGTCGAGTATTATGAACACGAGCAGGGACGTTTTGCGGTTCGACCTGAGGAATTCCTTCATGGTCTCCTCGTTGAGATCGAACGAGTTTTCAAAAAGAGGTTCCATATTGCAGGCTTCCTTTCGTTCATTCGCATGATAATTCTACTCCCCTCCCCACCCGTTGTCAACCGACGGCGGGGCCGTGTTAAATATATTATCGCTTTTCAAAAAAAGGCTTGCAATCGGGGAAGCTTTGCTGTATAATAGCTTCCGCTGTTGAAGCAAAAACCGCATAAAACTTTGGAGGAGTCGCCTAGTTTGGTCGAGGGCGCACGATTGGAAATCGTGTAACGGTCATAAGCCGTTCGAGAGTTCGAATCTCTCCTCCTCCGCCAAAGCGAAAATCCTGTCGACGATAGTCGGCAGGATTTTTGCTTTGTATTCTTCATTCTTAAGTTTTAAGTCTTAAATATTCATTAAACAGCGACAGGATTTTCTAATGAATACTGACAACTGAATACTGAAAAATGAATAGTTGTTGCGAAATCGGACGTTTTCCGATATAATATTGCTGGAAAGGATAATTTTTTAGGATTCATAGAGGTAAGAAGATGACAGTATTACTTCATGACAGAACAGAAGCAACTGTAAGGATGTATTATGAAAAATCACAGCAGCCTGAAATAAAAACTATGTTGCCGCAAAAAGCAAAAAGCGCTGAGGAAGCTGTTTTGGACTATTATAAAACGCTCCTTCCTGGCAGCACTAGTTATGGACGGACGATCTTTGTCGACGGCGTATATATCGGAGATGTGTGGTGCTACTGCATCGACAAGACCGATACGCCAAACGCCATGCTGAGTTTCTGTATTTTTGAAATAACGTATTGGCGCAAAGGGATCGCGTCGGAAGCTGTTTCCCTGTTTTTGAAGGCGATCCATGAAAAGTTTAGGATCGGAACAATCGGCGCTTTCACGTTTTCCAATAATATCGCGTCGCAGAGAGTCCTTGAAAAAAACGGCTTTCAGTTTTTAGAAGAATTCATTGAGGACGGAAGGGCATCAAAATACTATCAACTGTCTCTTTGATCCATTCGTATGATGCTTCGGTTTATCCGGCTCCTGGTGAGGAAATAACCATAATTCAATACAAGCTTTTGATTTGTTTGACCTATCATGATATACTTTCAAGGGTTCGAATCCATCTGTCAAAAACGAAAATCCATCTTTTTCGTACCCGTTTCACACAAAAAAACCACCCATCGGGTGGTTTTTTTGCGGCGCATTTGTATTGAAGAGATTCGAAGGGCGTCCAAAGGGCAACGGTGTTGCGCTTTGGGCGAGCCCGTGTTTTGGCGCGGTGCGAGCGCGCAGTGCGGAGCACAAGGTTGCCGCACGGTTCCCGCAGGGAATTTCGAGCATCCGGCGGATGGTCGAAAAGTAAGGCAACGGGCGGCCTTGCGAGCATCGCTTGCAGTCCGCCCCGTCGGAGAGCCAACGTGCAAAAACCGAATCTCTCCCACGATCGTCGAGATTCGAAGGGCGTTAAGAAAATGCGAAGCATTTTTAGCCCCGTGTTTTGGCGCGGTGCGAGCGCGCAGTGCGGAGCACAAGCAGCGAGACACATTGATCGCGGCAAAACCGAATCTCTCCTCCTGCAAGACAGCGGTTTGAACTCCGAGTTTTTGCAAAGCAAAAACTCTGTGGTTTCGCTGAATCAAGCCGGATCCGAATAATGTTATGGCGAAACCGGAGTTCAGAATCTCTCCTCCTCCGCCACAAAAAAACCACCCATCGGGTGGTTTTTTTGCGGCGCATTTGTATTGAAGAGATTCGAAGGCCGCCCAAAGGGCAACGGTGTTGCGCTTTGGGCGAGCCCGTGTTTTTGTCACGGCCGAAGCTGCGCAGCATGGAATGCAAGGTTGCCGCACGGTTCCCGCAGGGAATTTCGAGCATCCGGCGGATGGTCGAAAAGTAAGGCAACGGGCGGCCTTGCGAGCGAAGAGGAGCAGCCCGCCCCGTCTGAGAGCCAACGTGCAAAAACCGAATCTCTCCTCCTGCAAGACAGCGGTTTGAACTCCGAGTTTTTGCAAAGCAAAAACTCTGTGGTTTCGCTGAATCAAGCCGGATCCGAACAATGCTGTGGCGAAACCGGAGTTCAGAATCTCTCCTCCTCCGCCACAAAAGAAACGTCTTTTGTCTACCACGGCAAAAGGCGTTTTTTTCTGCATTTTGGGCAAAAATCAGGCAAAATCAAGCAAATAGGGCTTCGGAGCGGTCGATCGGCTGCTTCGGAGCCCTATTTTTGTTTCCAGGGCCCGAAAACGGGCAAAAAATCTGGTGTACTTTTTACGTTTCTTAGCTCTGTAAAGAAACGTAAAAAGTGCTGAGGCGTATGGACTCGAACCCCCAAAAGTGCAGTAACTACACAGTTTTGCGAGCTACAATGGAAATCAGCGCCACGGACTTTGCAGCACAGGTCAAAGAGCACAGCGAGCAGATGAAGGCACTCGAAGCAGAGCGGGACGAAGCAGCGCAGACGGCCAATCAGTACACCGAGCTCAAGGTCATCCTCGACACCTTCGAGCACGGCATCAAAGACGGCCCAATCATGAGCACGGATGACACGGCCATCATGCGATCACTGGTCGAGCAGATCATCGTCCGAGAAAAGGAGATCGAGATCGAGTTCAAATGCGGTGTCACCATCCGGCAGGAATACGTGAGATAACACAAAGCCCTCGGCAGCGGCAGGAAGCCAAAGCCGAGGGCATTTTTGCGTAATGAAATCGTTACTTTAGCATGTGAACACGGAAAAACCATTGAAAAATCACAAAATAATAGTATAATATTTAAAATGCTTAATCTGCGCTTATGGCGCAAGAAGGAGGATCACAATGGCTGAACAAACGGTTTTTTCCGAGATGTGGAAAGCGTATCGTGGCGTCATTCTTCATAGCATTGTGACCTCGTTCGGCCTCGACTTTATTGTGCGAGATCAGCACGGTGGCGACGTTGATACCATACATGGTGTCAGGGAAACAGGACAATATAAAAACGCGCGGAACGCAGCAGCATACGAAGCTCGAGGCGAATACGATCGCGTTGCATACCATCATAATGATGCTGCCTATGATAGCACCGTTCGTGCTGCAAGAGACACTCATGCATTCTTCGACGATGCATACGTGCCTGGGAACAAGATTTATTACGGTAAGGCGTCTGCTCTCAGGGATCCTACATCGACTGAGCTTGGCACAAGACATAAGGCGAATCTCGACCATGTTATTTCTGCACATGAGATTCATGAAGATCGTGGGCGTGTGCTCGCTGGGAAAGACGGTGTAGAGCTGGCAAACACAGCCTCAAATCTGCAGTTCACCAACGAATATCTGAATAAAAGTATGGGAGATATGACCATTGAAGAATACATTCAATGGCGCGAAGATCGTGGAGATCCACTCCCTGATGACGTTGTTGCCCAGATGCGCGAGAAAGACTCCGCAGCACGGAAAGAATACGAACGCAGCCTTGCAGAGGCGTATTATTCAAGCGACCGCTTTATTATTGATGCCGGAGTAGCAGCAGCGAAGCGCGGTTTGGAAATGGGCGCACGGCAAGCGATTGGTTTCGTGTTCATTGAGATTTGGTGCGCTTGTGAAGACGAAATAAAGGCACTTCCTTCCGGCGTGTCTTTCAGCGATTGCATGAAAGCCGTAGCAACCGGAATTCAGAAGGGCTTTGAGAATGCCAAATCAAAATACAAGGATCTGCTGGCACAGTTCGAGCAGGGCTTTGTTGCAGGAGCGATGGCGAGCCTTACGACAACGCTGATCAACATCTTCATCACCACCGACAAGAACATGGTGCGCTATATCAGGCAGGGATATACTACGGTTGTGCAGGTCGGCAACATCCTGCTCATCAATCCGAATGACTTGCTACTCGGTGACCAGCTGAAAACAGCAATGGTGGCTTTGACAACCGGAGCCAGCGTTATTGCGGGAACAGCTGTAGGCAACCAGATTGCAAAGACACCGCTGGGCAAAGATGAGCATGTGGGTGTGTTTGTACAGAATTTCTGCGCTTCCCTCGTTAGCGGGCTGATCTCGTGCACATTGCTGATCATGATCGACCGGAGCGAATTCATTCGTAAAGTGGTCGAGCGGCTGAATGCCTATGGATCCGTGGAACATGAGATCAGAGCAACGTCGGAAGCATTCATAGCCCTTGCAGCTGAAATCGCACAGTACGATATGACCGAGTTTACGGATCAGGTCACGAAGCTCGACAGATTCACGCGACAGATGCTCAATGCCGATGACGATGAGCTACATGAAATCCTGCTTGACACGTTTGAGGAATTTGGCATTCCGCTTCCGTGGGATGGCGATTTCGATGACTTCATGGGCAACCCGGATAATTGCCTCGTGTTTGAATAGGAGGCGCGGCGATGATTATTGCTACAATTATCAAGAAACTCTTGTCGTGGCTCAAAGAACATACTATCGGTGTAATTCTTGCCGCACTGGGAATTGGCGTAGCGGCAGGAACCAAAGGCGCTGTCGACGCCCACAAGGCGAAGAAGATAAACCGTCAGGCGCTTGATATTCAGCAGGCTGCACTCGAAAGACATGAGCAGGCGTATCAGGAAACGCAATCCGTATTAGCTATGCTCGGCGACGTGGAGAAGGACGCGATAGATAGTTTCGTGCCTTTCGCTGACGCGATGGAGCGGATACAGGGTCGCCCCAAATTTAAGTCGAATGTGTTCTCGGCAGTTAAGCTGCCAAACTATGAACCGGAAGAAATCAAAAAGCTCTCAACGGATGTCCAAATGGCGATTGTCGGTGCAGGCGGTGTGGGTGTAGGTGCACTGGCAGGATTGGCAGCATTTGGAGCTGGAGCGATTGTTGCAGCGCCCGCTTTGGCCGGAGCCGGTCTTGTTCTCTGCATCAAGGGATTCGGGCTTAAGAGAAAGGCGATCGAGAACAAAAAGCAGGCAAAACAGATGGAAAAAAGCGTTGAAGAAATCGTCGCTTTCTATGCCGAGCTGAGAACTGCTGCAGATTCGTTCAGAGGAAGCGTGACCGCCGTATATAGCAGATACGCAGAAGGCCTGCGGCGCGTGGAGGATACACTCGCAACAAAAACCATCTGGAAACAGTTCTCTCGTGAAGAGAAGAAAAATGTAGAGAATACTGTCTTGCTGGCTCGGTTGCTCTATGAAATGACCCAGACGAAGATTGTGGTCAGGCAGGAAAAAGAGGATAAGCTCGAAACCGTTAACACGGCAGAGATAGCCAAGCTGCAGAAGCAGGCAACCAAGCTGCTGGGAGAGACTGCGTAGACGTTACGTTTGTGTGTTCTTACCTCGAAAAATGTACGTTTGTAAGCTCTTACACATCAAAGAAATCTCTTTTGTCTACCTGGGCAAGAGAGGTTTTTATTGTTGAACATCGGAGTCAAACATAGTATAATTATCTTAATAAATCGGTATTTGCAGGTGAGTTGATTATGGATTTTTTAGATACGGATTTTCTGGAAAGCAACGAAATCAAGCTGCTCTTGGAACGGAAAGCGGAAGCCGATCCCGTGAGAAACTGGGTTCCTGCATATCATTTTATGATTTGCGATAAGCAAGGGAACGGTATGGGGCAATGCGATTTGAGAATCGGATATAATGACGGCCTTTATTACGGAGGCCATATTGGTTACAGCATCAATGAAGAATACCGTGGTCACCATTATGCAGCAAAAGCATGTATGCTGTTGTTTGAACTTGCTAAGAGGCATGGAATGGATCATCTGTATATTACTTGCGATCCGGATAACTGGCCTTCAAGGAAAACCCTTGAATATCTGAAAGGTGAATTATTGGAAATCGCAGAATTGCCTGAAGATAACGACATGAGGGTCAACGATGGCGATACCGAAAAATGTATTTTTAGGTTTGATCTATAAATTCGGATTTTTAGAGGCAAATTATATTTCAGCATAACTGACTAATAATAATTTCAACATGAGGAAGACATAATGACAGATAAAGAGTTATGGGCAGAATTCTGTTTAAAAAAGAATATTGATATAAATACACCTTATGAAGCATGGGCCTTTGGAGGTGTTGAAGAGGCTGATACGGATAGGCTTGCGGAACTTGTTTTGGAGGGGAAGAAATTTGGAACCGCGAGCTCCTATGACGAATATGTAATGGAGAATGTTCTGGATGAGATTCCCAAGCCAGGGGATTATAGCGTGATTTTGAACAGTAAAGATGAGGCTGTTTGCGTAATTAGAGACTATGATG
>JAILRE010000030.1 GCA_024698505.1 Clostridiales bacterium
GGCAGAGCCGCTCAAAAGGCAGTCCTATGATTTCATTGTTGCAACCTATTCCATACACCATCTGAGGGATGATCAAAAGATCGTGTTTTTGCGGGAGCTGCTTGATCATCTGAAAGATGACGGCAAGATCCTGATCGGCGATGTCGCATTCGGTACCCGTGAAGAACTGAATCAATGTAAAGAAGAAAGCGAAGACGAATGGGACGATGACGAGTTCTATTGCGTTGCTGATGAATTAAGAGCGGAATTCCCAAACCTGATTTTTAGGAAAATGACATTTTGCTCAGGGATCCTGATGCTGTCCAGATGATTTCCCGATGGCCGCGTTTTCAGCGATGTTTTTTACGCGTTCTTTCTATGGTTTGGTGTCCTTTTACGCGTTCTTACACAATAAAAGCACCCCTTTTAGGGGACTCACTTAGGGATATTTCAGAAAAATATGTTTGAGTGACGTCTCCAAGCGGTGCAACAAAAGAAAACACGGCTATATCGAGCATTATGCCCGGTATAGCCGCTTTTCTTATTTTACCACATGATTCCGCGCATTCCAAATCATCCCAATGCTTTCAAGTCTGAGCTTTCGCTCTTCTGACATTATCTGATGCCTTCGTTTTCCGGAATAAATATCCTGCCTGTTCTGCCCCATATACTTGCCGCAGAGTATGACCGAGCCGCCGACGAGTATTGCGCTCACAGAGCTGACCAGCATGTTGAGCGGGCTGTACAGGCCTACGGCGCTCATCGCGTCGGTCCCGACGAAATTGCTTGCAAAAAAGCTTGAAACGATGCCGTTCACCGCTCCGACGGCAGCCAGAAGTATCTGCACCGGCAGCAGCCTGAACAGGAGTTATGTCACCATCTTCGCGTTAGCGGTTTTTGCCGGATCAGCGTCCATTTTTCCGATCCCTCGTTTCTCGATCCTTATGATATTCCGTTGTATTCGAAGCAGAGCATGGTCAGATCGTCGAACTGCTCCGCTCCGTTCACGAAGCCGTTGACCGCCGCGCGCACGTTTTCGAGTATGCGCTCCGGCGCGGCTTCGGGCTCCGAATTGAGCGCGTCGAGCATGCGACCTGCGCCGAACATGGCGCTGTTCGCATCCGTCGCTTCTGGCACGCCGTCCGTGTAGACGAAGAGCTTGTCTCCCGGGGAGAGCGTGAGCTCGTATTCCTTATACTTAACGCCGTCCACAGCGCCGATGACAAGGCCGTGCTTGTCCTTGACGAGCTCGAAGCCGCCGCCCTTCCTCATGAGAGCGGGGTATTCGTGCCCCGCGTTGGCGCAGGTCAGCCTGCCGGTGGAGATCTCCAGTATGCCTATCCAGACGGTGACGAACATGTTTTCCCTGTTGTTGGAGCAGATGGCCTCGTTGGTCTTGTTCAGTATCTCCCCGGCGGACCGCCCGAGCATAGCGCAGCTCTGCAGGATTATTTTCGACACCATCATAAACAGGGCGGCGGGTATGCCCTTGCCGGAGACGTCGGCTATCAGCATGCAGAGATGATCGTCGTCGATCAGGTAGAAGTCGTAGAAATCGCCTCCGACCTCCTTGGCGGGATCCATCGAGGCGAAGATATCGAACTCGCCCCTTTCGGGGAACGCGGGGAAGCAGTTCGGCAGGAACGCCGCCTGCAGCCTCGTGGCAAGCGCAAGCTCCGTGCCTATGCGCTCCTTTTCGGCGGTCGCCGCCTTGAGATTGGTCATATAGGCCGAAACGCCGTCGGCAAGGCTTTTCACGTTATCGGCAAGCAGACGCAGCTCTCCGCCGGAGCGAACGCCCGGATCCTCAAAGCTAAGCTCCTCCGGATCGGTGTTTTCCCGCATCTTCCGGACGAAGGAATCGCTGCTGTTCGCGATCCTTTCGATGGGGCCGACGAGATAGCGCTTGGTGTTGAACAGATACAAAACCAGTATTACGGCGGTGAATGCGGCCGCGATCAGAACGACCGTGAGCAGGTAGTGGCGAAGGCCCGTGTTGATCCTGTTGATGTCGATCTCAACGCAGATCAGGCCGACCGCCTCTCCTCTGCTGTCGAATATGACGCGGTAGCCGTTAAGCATGTGCCCGTATTCGGATGAGTAACCCTCCAGAATGCCGTTGTCGGCTTTCCGGCTCCTGACGGCCTGCCGGAGCGTTTTAAGGGTGTCGTCCTCGAAACCGCCCTCCTCGCAGGGCCTGCCCATGTAGCTGTATATCTCCTCCGGCGGAGCGCCCGATGATAATTCGGCCTCGGACTTCGCGTTGATCGCATAGTGAAGGCTGTGAAGGTCGTCCGCGTCCTCGAAATAGATCGCATACAGGTATTCGATCTCGGAGGAGTCCTTTATGCGGTTGAGCTCCGTGCGAAGCTCCTCGTACCCCTCGGGCATCTCGCGCGCCGCGATCATATCGCCGAAGGAGTATAAAACCGTCTCTCGGTAGGCGTATTCAAGCACGGTCTCCGCATAGGTCGTGTAGCTTTCCATGACGCTCCTGCGATAGAGCGTGTAGCCGACGAGCGCTATGACGGCCGTCAGTATCACCATAAAGACGATCGCGGTTATCGCGACTTTTGTTTTGATGCTCGTTCTTTTTTTCATGTTCATGCCCCTGTCACAGCATTTTCCGGCGCGGAAGCTGTTTTAACGTCGATCTGTTCGATAACGAAGCTGCCGTACCCGGCAGGTTTTCGGCGGAGCGTGAGATGGACTATGCCGGTGCCGTTATTATCTCCGCCTCCAGTACATGGCGCTTTCGGTCATGCTTGCCCAAGAATACGTCTCCATGTACTGCCCGTTATATGCGTTTACCGCGTCCGCATTGCCCTCGAAGAAGAGATACACGTCGCATATAAAGCGCTCCGGCCTGACGCGAAGCTGACCCTTCTCGTTTTCGAATATCTCCTCTATCCCGTACTCGCGAAGGGTATCGCGAAGACGCCTGATATAAACGTCTATCTGCTTTTGCTGGCTGCGGTCGTAGAGGCGATCCTCCCAGAGCGCCGCCGAAAGCTCGGCTCTCGTCACGGCGGTCCCGCGCTTGTCGACGAGATACGCGAGCAGTTCCCGGCATTTCGCCGCCTTGAAAGCGACGGGCCGCCCTTCGACGAACACGTCGAAATTGCCGAAGGTCCGCACGACGATATGCCCGGAAAGCCTGTTCCGTCTTCCCGAAAGCGCGTATGCGACTTCGCCGGCAAGCGCCTCCTCGGAAACGGGCTTCAAAAGATAGCCGGAAGCATGCAGACGGAAGGCGTCCACCGCAAACTCCGAGTAGCCCGTAAGGAATATTATCTCCGTGTCGGGACGGATGGCCTTCAGCTCCGCCGCAAGCTCGAGCCCGTTCATGCCGGGCATGTCTATATCGAGCAGCGCGATATCTACGCGGTTTTCTCGGGCGAACGCCAGCGCGGCTTCAGCCTTTGTGAAGCCGTGCGCCTCGCTAATGCCGTCGATCCCGCGGCACATTTCGAGCGTATCCTCCATCAAAAGCCTTTCGTCGTCGACGCATATCGCTTTCATCTGCCATCCTCCTTTTCCGGGATCAGTATGGTAACGACCGTCCCCTCGCCCATAACGCTCTCTATCCTGAAGCTGCCGCCGCACATGCTCTCTATGCGCTCGCGGACGCTTTTGATGCCGATATGCCCGCCGTCGGTCTCGTCCAAAGAAGCGGCGTCGAAGCCCGCGCCGTTGTCGCGGACGGTGATCTCGTGCATCCCGTTGAGCTTTGCGGTGCGGACGAGCACGCGCCCGTCCTCGCGTATCCTCACGCCGTGCCGTATGGCGTTTTCCACCATCGGCTGCAGGGTGAGCGGCGGAACGGAAAAGCCTTCGTCCCCGATATCGTATTCGACTCTGACGTTTTCAAAGCGGATCATCTCGATATCGGCATAGAGCCTTGTATGCTCGAGCTCCTTCGAAAACGGTATGAGCCCCGTTTGACCGAGAGAATCGAGGTTCTGCCTCAGATACAGGCCGAATTTATCCGCGACCTCCGCCGCGGCCTCGGGATCCTTTCTGCACAGCGCCTTGAAGGTCGCTATCGTATTGTAAAGGAAATGCGGCTGTATCTGCGTCATCATTATGCCGATGCGCTGCTGGGCGCGGAGCGCGTCCTCATGCTCCCGCGCGAACTGCAGATGCAGCCAAATATAGTAGAACAGGCTTGTCGTCACGATCGCGGCGGTAAGGAAGGTTACGGGGGTTTGAGAATGGATCAGTACGGTATCCGCAGCGACCGAAGCGATGATAAGGAGCACGTTGACGACCGGTATCAGCGCCGCGGCCTTTTTCTCCCTGCTGTATCTTCGCAGGGACGAATACAGCAGCTGCATAAGAAGCACGCCGCTGACTATGTGACAGCAGTAGCCAAGAGGGCCCCTGTGAAAAACGTTGTCGGCCGTGATCGAAAAGCATATCGGCGAAAAGAGCGCTGTCAAATGAACGGCGAAGTTGACGCCGACAAGCGCCCAGAGAAAAGCGGAACGATCCCTGTCGGGAGTTACTAAACGGAACAGCAGCACGAGTATCAGCGGACGAACGGAATACCCGTAAATGCCCGCTATCGTCCTTGCAAAAGGCAAAGCCCCGTTTTTGTCAAGCAGGAAATCTATGAGGTTCTGAGCAACGAGGCTGAATATCAGCACGATGACGGTCAGGAATACGTTCCTGTGTCTGCGGCTGATGTACGGATCTATGAGCACGGCGAAAAGAAGCCCCACCTGCACCGCAGCCAGCGGCAAGAGCATCAGCAGTATCGTTGCCGTCTCCCCTGTCATACCCCGCCTCCATTGGATCAATCACAAATCATTCTACCAAAACGCCGTAAGAATTGCAATACAAACAGTCCTCGCCGTTTCCGGAAAAAACAATAAAAATCTGAAGCAAACGCAGGTTTTGTTGGACATTTGTCGGACAACGCGTTTTATTATATGTTCAGTGACGGGCAATGCGGTCTGCAAATAAAAAAATGCCCGTTTAGGCAAGATGCGAAATGGCTGAAAGGAGTGCATTATGAACGCTGAAAACAAAATCGCAAGACTTATGAGAAACACCGGCCCCGCAAGGTTTTTGATCCCCGCAGGTCTGATACTCATCATATTCGGAATCATACTGCTCGGCTTCAAGACGGGCAATTACACGGAGACGGTGGGCAAGGTCACGAACGTTCAGCAGTACATCGACCATACGGGCGAAGACGAGCAGACCGTTTACGACGTCAGCTTTGACTACACCGTTGACGGCAAACAGTACAGCGGCAGCTTCAACGGTATCGGCAAGGCCTATAACGTCGGCGACGAGATCAAGGTCTTCTACGATCCGGAGGATCCCGAAAATACCACCAACTCCAAGGCCGGCGGCATATTCGGGCCCGTTGCAATAGCGCTCGGCGCGGCGGCGGTCGTCGGCGGCGTGCTCACCACAGTCAAGGCCTTCCGCAAGGACAAGGAGCTTGACGAGCAGATCAAGGCCGCGGGCGGTTCTTTGAAGGTTGAGCCCCTGCCCAAGAGCCAGCTTACCGAGTATTACGTCAGCTACGACGGCCAGATGCTGAGGCCCGGCTACATAGTCGAGGACGGGGCAAGGAACGTCGTTTACGAGGGCAAGATGGAAAAGAACGCCATTGTAGGCAGCAGGCTTTTCGTATTCACCGACCGCAGGAACGGCACTGCCGAGGAACACGAAGTCGGTCATACCACGACCCAGACCTTCAACGACGAGTTCTTCTCCGCCAAGTCCTCCTTCAAATTTGACGGCAAAAAGATCTGGGACGTTCTGCACGAGCGCGGCATACGCATCGCGACGGACCTCAGGTCCAAGTTCCCCAATATGACCTATACCGTATCCAAGGACGGGCGGTTCTTCGCCACGGTCGAGACGAGCGGCAAGTACGTCCATGAGGAGGACGCCGCGGAGCACACCCTCAACATCCCCGTCGGCAGGTATTATTACCGCTGCTGGACGAACGAGAGCGATATCGCTCTGCTCTTCCTCACCGTGTTCGCCATCTCCGAGACGGAGCAGGCAGTAGTAGAATAAACACGCTCGGAACGGGGCGTTGAAAAAATCAAAGCGCCCACATTGCGCGGGCGCTTTGATCGCAGTTAACGGCGGGATCAGGCGTTCTTCTTCCTTCTGTTATTCAGGACCAAGCCCAGTATGCACAGCGCGAGCACGGCGGCCGCGGCGCCTACGATCCATGAAACGGTATTGCGGTGCGTCTGCTGCGCCGCCAAGAAGGCGTTCACGCGGAGCGATACGTTTTCCTTGAGGTTCGTGTAGAAGAACATGTTATCGTAAAGATGGAAGCAGCCGTCGGGGAACACGTCGAGCCCTTTGGGGAAATCCTCCGTGCTGACGCCGGGCACGATAAGCGAGCCGCGGCTCTCGTCGATGTAGGCTCCGCAGAAGCCCGGGATGGGCGCTTCCTCCGCGGAGAATACGGCCCCCTTGTTGAGAGAGCTGTCCGCGGCGGTCCCGTCGGTCTTCCAGTTAAGGGGATTGATGGAATAAGTCTTTACTCCCTCGGGGATGATTATGGAGCCGGTCACTTTTCCGTCCTCGCATTCATAGCAGACGACGGAGCCGATATCGCTCTCGGCCTTTGCGGGAACTATCTGGGGATACTGATTTATATCCTCTTCCGTGATCCTCCAGCCGATCGCGTAAACGGCGACGAGCCGGTTTTTGAGCTTTCTGCCCTCGGCGTTGCCGCCGAAGTATTCCTTCAACAGCTCAATGCACATCTGCGCGCCCTGAGAGAAGCCGGCGAGCACTATCGGGCGGCCGTCGTTCTCGTTATCGAGATAATACCTGAACGCGGCGGAGACGTCGAGATAGGCGTTGTCCTTTGCTTTATTGAAATCTTCCGCGCCGAGCGTATATGCGCCGATGGACATCTGGCGGTAATAGGGCGAATAGAGGCGGCAGGCTTCGGAGTAAATGCCCTTCTCGGCGTCGAGCGCGCTTACAAAGCGGCCCTTGAGCTTCTCGTTGAGATCCTCCGAGTTTGCGTAGCTCCTCGTGTCCACCGTCGGGCAGATGATGAAAAGGTCTGCGGGCTTATCATCGCCTTCGCCGAAATACGCCCAGTTGGCCTTATCGGAATAATCGAGAGGTTCCGTAAAGGACGGAACGCTCTGCGCCGGTTCGGCGAATACGGGCAGGGCGAATGTCAGCAGCATTATAACGGCGATCAGTAAGACGGATTTCTTCATTCTGTGTACCTCCTGCAGGTCAGCTCTTTCTGATAACGGCGCTATTATAGTACGGGAGACCCGTCCTGTCAACAAGGAGAAGAATGCAGCCGCATGAGCATCTTGCGGGCATATACGAAAAAACAGCCCGTTCCCATCTGCCGCATTTTTTGCTCGATCATGGCGCGTTCCTCCGCCGTAACGGGGACACGCAGCACAATGTTCCGCTTTCGTATCGCCATACGTCCACCTTCCTTTTTGAAACGGACGGATACGTTTTCCGCAACCGGCGCGATCACGAGGTGTACCTGTACCTGAAACGGATCTGAAACAGTTTTTAACAGTATAAATTAAAGAAAAGAAACGGGGCGCAGACTGCGTCCCGTTCCGTTTCGTATGCTGTTGTTACACGACCGAGGGCTCGGTGAAGAGGTTGCCCTCCGCAAAGCGGGAGAGCTTGAGCCTGGAAGCGTCGATGGTGGGCGTGAGGCCCAGTATCATCTCGGACATGACCGTGCCCGTAACGGGGCCGAACATGAAGCCGTGACCGCTGAAGCCGACGGCTACGTAGAAGCCCTCGACGCCCTCCACCTTGTCGTAGATGGGCTGACGGTCGGGCGACATATTGTAGAGGCCCGCCCACTGGCGGATGACGCGGAGCCTGCCGATCGGGGGAAGCACCTTGTCGATCGTCTTGGCCATTTCCTCAAGGAAGTGCCACGAGGAGGTCCTGCGAAGATCCCTGGGCTCCGAGGAATCGCTGCGGCCCATTATGAACGAGCCGTGCGGCGACTGCTGAACGTAGAGGTTGAGGTTGAACGCCATTACCATGGGATCCTGCATATGCTCGACGGGCTCGGTGACGAGTATCTGGTGACGCTCCGAATAGAGCGGCAGATCGACGCCGACCATCTTCGCGATGCCCTGAGACCAGGCGTTCGCCGCATTGACGACTATGCGGGTCTCGATATAGCCCTTGTTCGTCTCCACGCCGACTATCCTGCCTTTTTCGACCTTTATGCCGGTCACCTCGGTGTAGGTGTTGAACTCAACGCCGAGCCTCTTGGCGGCCTTATAGAAGGCGTCCGTCGTCTTGTGGGGATTGAGGAAGCCGTCCTTCTGGCAGTATGCCGCGCCGGAGAGTATGGAGGTGTTGAGGTGAGGAACCATCTCCTTCGCCTCCTCAAGGCTGACCATGCGCGAGGGGATGCCGCAGGCGTGCTGCACCTCGATGTTCTTCCTGAACTGGGAGAGCTCCTTCTCGGTATCGGCGATCATGAGGTAGCCGCTCTGGCGGAGCTCGATATCGCCGTCGTACTCGAGTATGTCGTTCGCATGCTCAAAGAACTCGGTGGAGAATTTGGACATGCGGCAGTTCATCTCGGTTCCCCACTGCATACGGAAGCCCGCGCCGCAGGCGCCGGTGGAGCCGGAGCAGATGAAGCCTTTTTCAAGCACTACGATGTTCTTCGCGCCGCGGACGGCCAGATTGTAGGCTATGGAGCAGCCGGACATGCCGGCGCCGATGATTACGATATCCGCTTTATTCTTCATTCTTTTCGGCCTCCTCCGCGATAAGATGCAGCTTCACACCGACCACCGGGGGACGAATGTTGTGGAACTTGAGATCGGCTATGTTCTGACCGGTGGCGTTCGCTATCTCCCTGAGCACGAGCTGCCCGCAGGTCTTGCCCTGGCAGGGGCCCATGCCGATGCGGGTTATCCTCTTGATCTCATCATAGGTGACGTAGCCCTGCGCGATAAGATCCCTGATGTCCTTCAGCGTAACGTCCGAACAACGGCAAATGATGGTGTTCTCATCCATGCGCTTACGCCTCCCTCCTGAAATTTCTGAAATCGTAGAGGTACTTGCGGTCGACCTCCAGCGTGACGACCGGGGTGCGGTCGAAGGAGGGCGGATCCATGACCTTTATGACCTTCGCCTCGCAGATGGGCTGACCCGCTCTGTCAAGGCCCGTGACCTTTTCGCCCGCCTCGGGAAGGGGCAGGAACTCATAGGGGATGCGGAACTGTACGGTATCGGGGGATTTGGAGCCGTCGACTATCATTATCGAAAGCCCGGGACACTTCGAAACGCACACGCCGCAGCCCGTGCAGACGTTTTCATCCCTGCAGGGGATGTTGTTGATATCTTCGCCGATCGTTATAGCGCCGAAGGGGCATGCGGTCTGGCAGGGATTGCAGGGGATCTTCTGATAGCATTCCACCACCGCGACCGGGCCCTTGTTGATCCTCTCAATGGGAGGAAATTTCGTCATGACCATTTCACGGGTGGCCACACCTGTTTTCTCAAACATATCCATTCCTCCTTACAGTTGGCTGATTTTCATTCCGGCGCGGATCCTTTCCCCAACGGGGCCGGACCTCAGGTTGTCGAGCTGGCTGAGATAATCCAGCCTGCGCTGTTCGAAATCGGCCGGAACGTGGCCGAGCTTTGCCGCGGCGCAAAGGCCCGCGAGATATCCCTCCGCCATGGCGGAGCTGGCCTCCTCGATGCCGGAGGCGTCCCCTGCGACGAATATGCCGGGGATGCTCGTCTCGCAGGATTCCGTCCTCATGGGGACCTGGCCCGAGAGCTGGCCGACGTATTTCATCTCGGCCCCGCGCATAGCCAGAAGCTCGTTGAGGGGGCTGAGACCGACGGATATGCACATCACGTCGACGTCGTAACGCTTTTCGGTGCCGGGAATGGGACGGAATTTATCATCCACTTCGCAGACTATCGCGGCCTCGAGGCAATCCGTTCCGATGGCCTCCTTGACCGTATGGGAGGTGAGTATGGGCACGCCCATCCTCGCAAGCTTGGAGGCGTGCACGAGATATGCGCCTATGCGCGGCGCGGCGTCGAGGACGGCTACGACCTCTATGCCGGCCTGTATGAGCTGATAGCTTACTATAACGCCGATATTGCCCGCGCCTACCATGAGCACGCGGTTGCCCGGGCGAATGCCGTAAACGTTCATGAGCGTCTGCACGGCGCCCGCGCCGTAGATGCCCGGCAGATCGTTGTTGGGGAACGCCAGGGACTTTTCAAAGGCGCCCGTCGCGCAGATAACGGACTGCGCCTTGATCTTGAAATATTCCTTCTCGTCCTTAAGGACGGTGACGACGTTGTCCTCATAGAAGCCGACGGCGGTGGAATTGAGCATTATCTCGATCCTGTCGCCGTATTCCTCGACCTTTTTAAGGAGTATGCCCGCAATATCGACGCCCCTGTGGGAGGCGTACTGGCTCTCCGAGCCGAAGAACATATGCGTCTGCTTTATGAGCTGTCCGCCGGGCCTGAAGCCGCGCTCGAGCACGAGCACCTTAGCTCCGGATTCGGCGGCGGAGACGGCGGCGCAGAGACCTGCGGGGCCGGATCCGATGATGAGCAGTTCGACTTCCTTCATTCGATCCTCCCCTTTCCTTCCTGTGTCTCGACCTTCATGCCTTCGCGCAGGAGCGTGATGCAGGTACGGACGTTGGGCTCTCCGTCGACCGTCATCTGGCAGGAGGCGCAGTTGCCTATCGCGCAGTAGAATCCGCGGGGACGGTGTTTTTCAGGGCTTTTCGCAAGCACTTTCACGCCTGCGGCGTGGAGCGCGGCGGCGATGGTCTCGCCCTCGTAGCCCTTCATGGGTTGGCCGTTGAAGGTGAAGTTGATCTCCCTGCCGCGGTCAAAGGTTAAAATCGGGTGCTGGTTGATCCTCATATCCGCATATCCTTTCGTTAAAGAATTCCGAATAGTCCTCTTTTATTCGATCCGACGGGATCACTTCTCCGACATATAGGGATAGGCGATTGCTTCGGAGGGATTGAAGGTCTCCTTCACGCAGTGCGGGCTCATCCAGCGGATCATGTTGAGAGCGGTGCCCGCCTTGTCGTTCGTGCCGGAAGCGCGCGCGCCGCCGAAGGGCTGCTGGCCGACTACGGCGCCGGTGCACTTGTCGTTGATGTAGAAGTTGCCCGCCGAATGCAGGAGCGCGTGCTCCATCATTACGATGGCCTCGCGGTCCTGAGCGAATATGGCGCCGGTCAGCGCGTACGGGGAAGCCTTGTCGCAGACCTTCAATGTCTCCTCCAGCTCGTCGTCGGGATAGACGTAGACGGAGACGATCGGCCCGAATATCTCGTTGACCATGGACTCGTAATCGGGCTTCTTGCAGACAATAACGGTGGGCTCTACGAACCAGCCCTTGGAATCGTCGTAATTGCCGCCGATGGCGATCTCACAGTCGGGATCCTGCTTCGCGCGGTCGATATAGCCCTTGCAGCGGTCGAAGGAGGCCTTGTCGATGACGGCGGCGAGGAAGGTATCGAAATCCTGAACGTCGCCCATTTTAGCTTCCTTCATCATTTCCTTCATGGCGGAAAGGACGTCCGGCCAGATGCTCTCGGGAACGAAGGCGCGGGAGCAGGCGGAGCACTTCTGGCCCTGATACTCGAACGAGCCGCGGATCAGCGCAGCGGCGAGCGGACGGACCTTCGCGGTCTTATGCGCGAATATGAAGTCCTTGCCTCCGGTCTCGCCGACGATGCGGGGATAATTCTGATAGGAGGCGATGTTCTCGCCGATCTGCTTCCAGACGCTCTGGAATACCTCGGTGGAGCCGGTGAAGTGGAAGCCCGCGAGCTCCTTGCGGGAGATGACGTATTTGGCCATGTCGCTGCCGTTGCAGGGAACGAAATTGATGACGCCCGCGGGAAGGCCGCAGTCCATCAGCAGCTTCATGTAGTAGTAATTGGAAAGCACCGCCGTGCGGGAGGGCTTCCATACCGCCACGTTGCCGACTATCGCCGGCGCGGTGGGAAGGTTGCCGCCGATGGAGGTGAAGTTGAACGGGGTTATTGCACAGATGAAGCCGTCGAGCGCGCGGTAATCCTGACGGTCCCAGATGCCGGGGATGGAGGCGGGCTGATCCTTGAATATCTCCTGAGCGGACCACACGCCGAACCTCAGAAAGTCGGCGAGCTCCGCGATATCTATTTCAGCCTGGAACACGGTCTTGGACTGGCCGAGCATCGTGGAGGCGTTGAGCACCTTGCGGTAGGGGCCCGTGATCATATCGGCCGCTTTGAGGAATATCGCGGAACGATGTTCCCACGGCATATCCTCCCAGGCTTTCTTGGCGGCAAGAGCGGCGTCGACCGCCATCTTGAGCTCCTTCTCGCCTGCCATCGAGCATTCCGCTATCACGTGGTGATGATCATGCGGCATGGTGACCTTGAAGGTCTTCTCGGTGAAGATCTCCTTCCCGCCGATAATGAGCGGGATCTTCACGATCTCGGCGGACTGGCGGGCAAGCTCTTCCTTCAGCTCCGCGCGTTCCTTCGACCCGGGCATATAGCCGCGGAAAGCGTCGTTTTCGGGTCTTTTGATGGTGAAATAAGCGTTTGACATGATTCCTCCTTCTTTCGGCTCAAACAGATATTTTTGATCCTGCGTTATTGCCAAGTCATATTGGAATATCTATGAAAAGTTGTAGAAACTTTTCGATATAATATAACATATCGGAACGGCATTGTCAACGCGGAGTATGCGCCGCAAAGCGCTCTTTTTGGCCGAAAACAAACTGCCGAATTCACGATATTTTTACGAAAGCTTTCGTATGGATCGCCGCAGTTTGTTACCGCTTTTGTCATTGAAATCAAAGAAAATTCGGGATATAATAAACCTTGAAGAAAAAACCTGTGGGAGGTATCCCGTGGATCCCGAAAAGAAACTCATCTATATAGCTGACGACGACGAAAGCATAAGGCAGATCATCAGGACATTCCTTGAAAACGACGGCTTCGCGGCCGAAGCCTTCCCCACGGGGGACGCTCTTTACGAAAGGTTTGAAAAAAAGCCCTGCGATCTCGCTATACTTGACGTGATGATGCCGGGCTCGGACGGTTTCGCCGTGCTTACGAAGCTCCGCAGTATAAGCACCGTGCCCGTGATAATGCTGACGGCAAGGGATTCCGATAACGATCTTGCAATGGGCCTGGGCCTCGGCAGCGACGACTATATAACAAAGCCCTTCTCCGCAATGGCGCTCCTCATGCGGGTGCGGGCGATATTCAGAAGGATCGAATTCGAGAGCACGAAATACGCCCCGGCTAAAAACGGAACGCGCTTCGGCAGGCTGAGCCTTGACGAAGCTTCCCGCGCAGTACTGCTTGACGATTCGCCCCTGCCCCTCACGCCGACCGAGTACGGCGTGCTGCGGGATCTGATGCTGCACCCCGGCGAGGCCGTCTCGCGCGAAGACCTGCTGGACCGCATATGGGGGTTCGAATCCATCGTGGAAACGCGCGCGACGGACGATACCGTAAGAAGGCTCCGTCAGAAGCTCGAAGGCAGCGGCGTCAGGATAGCGGCCGTCTGGGGATACGGGTTCCGCCTTGAGGAAGAGAAATGAAAAAGCCGCATCTTAAAACGAAAATACTGCTGAAGCTCGTCGGCGTGACCTGCGCGGTGCTGCTCGTCGTCGTGCTTGCTTTCAATCTGTCGATTCGAAGCTATATCAACGCGCGCATCAATTCGCAGCTTCACGACATTTCGTCCTCCGTTTCGGACGAGCGGCAGGGCGGCCCCGGGAAGCGCTTTGACGAACGCCCCGACCGCGTGACCGGCGCAAGGGGCAACGCGCTGATACTTACCGAGGACGGCGAGCTGGCGGGCGTCCTTCACGGGGACGAGACCGCGGCGAAGTCTATCGCGGAGAGCTTCGGCGAGGGCAAGCTGGATGAGAACGGGAGCTTCGCCACTATCAGGACCGACGACGGCGTCTATGCGGTGACCGTGGGCGACGACCCTTTGACAAAGGGCGCGCGCCTCGTTTCCTATATTGAGATCACGGCGATCACGGGGCTTGCCTCGAGGATGAATCTCATACTCGTCATCGTAACTGCCGCGGCGATACTGCTCTGCGTGATACTCAGCCGCATTTTCGCGAAACAGCTGGCAAAGCCCGTGCAGAGCCTTTCGGAGTACGCTCACGATATCGGCGAGGGGAACCTCGAGCCGAGGGAGATGGAATTCAAGGACGCCGAGTTCTCCGGTCTTGCGGATTCCATGAACCGCATGGCGGCCGCGCTGAAGGAATCGCGGAGCCGCCAGGAGGTATTCTTCCAGAACGTATCGCACGAACTGCGCACGCCGCTGACCTCGATACGCGGCAGCGCGGAGGGCATCGTCTGCGGCGTGATGGAACCTGCGGCAGCGGGCAAGACCATAATGCGCGAATCGGACAAGCTGACCTCCATGGTGGAGGATATCCTTTATATCTCGCGCATCGAGAAGGCGGGAGCCGCCTGCGCGGATCCCATAGACATCAGGGACGTGCTCTCACTCTGCGTTTCGGAGCAGAGAACGGATGCGGAAAGCCGGGGGATCCGCTTTGAATTCGACTTCGACGACGCGCCCGCAATGGTCCGCATACCCGAAAAGGACGGAGAGCGCATTTTCGGCAACATCATTTCGAATGCGATAAGGTACGCCGAGAGCACGGTAAGCCTTTCATGTCACGCCGAGGGCGAGGAAGCAGTCGTCCGTATCCGCGACGATGGCCCGGGCATCCCCGAAAAGGATCTGCCGCATATCTTCGAGCGCTTCTATAAGGGCGAAGGAGGCAAGCACGGCATCGGCCTTTCCATCGCAATGGAGGCGGCCAAGGCCTACGGCGGCAGCTTGACTGCCGCGAACGATCCCGGAGCGGTGTTCAATATCACGTTTCCGAAAGCATGATCCATAATGATCAACGAGAGCCTCGGCGCATTCGCCGAGGCTCTTTTCGTACATTCTGCGTATTTTTCGACGCACTTTTTCGGAGATGCGCCCGGAGAAAGCGGCTATAATTAGCTCAACAAAGGAAACGGGAGGTGTTCGAAATGAAACCCACGAATAAAACGATCTTTCCCATACTCATCGCATTGGCAGTCATGTTCTCCATGCTGATGCTCACCGCCTGCAGCGGTATCACCGGAAGCACAGCGGGCGGTCCTTCTTCTCAGTCTTCACAGTTCACGGCTACGGGCGGAGCGGCCTCTGACGCCCTGCCCGCCGCCTCCTCCTCAGATACGAGCGCCGCCGTCGACGACGCCTTCTCCAAGAGAGACCTCTCGGGCGAGTACGACGCCGATGAAGCGGTCACGATAGTTCTTGACGGGTACGCAGGCTCCGACGTCGTGATATCGGAAGCCGGGACCTATATCCTTACGGGCTCGCTTGAAAACGGAAGCGTCGTTATTGACGCTTCGAACGAGGACAAGATACAGCTCGTGCTGAACGGCGTCCGCATCAGCGCCGATACCTACGCGGCGATATACGTCAAGCAAGCCGATAAAGTCTTCATCACCCTGGCGGACGGCTCCGAGAATACGCTGACAAACGGCGGCACGTTCGCGCAGAGGGACGATAACAACGTCGACGGAGTCATTTACGCCAAGGACGACCTCACGATCAACGGCGCGGGCTCGCTCACGATAGTATCTCCCTCCGGACACGGCATAGTCTGCAAGGATGAGCTTGTCATCACCGGCGGCGCTATCGATATCACGGCAGGCGCGCACGCGATCCAGGCCAAGGACAGCATCGCCGTATCCGACGGCAGCATCACGATCAAGGCCTCGAAGGACGGCCTGCACGCCGAAAACGACGAGGACGATACGCTCGGCACGATCTACATTACCGGCGGAAGCTTCTCGATAAGCGTCGGCGATGACGGCATACACGCCGAGTCCCTGCTCCGCATCGACGGAGGCGGCTTCGATATCACCGCAGCCGAGGGGCTTGAAGCGACCTATGTGCTGATCAACGACGGCGAAATCACGATCAAAGCCTCGGACGACGGCATAAACGCGGCGAGAAAATCCGCGGCCTATACCCCCACGGTCGAGATCAACGGCGGCAGCCTTGACGTCTCCATGGGACAGGGCGATACCGACGGTATAGACGCCAACGGAAACCTGATCATTACGGGCGGCACTATAAGCATCACCGGCAATTCCGCCTTCGATTGCGACGGCTCCGTGACATGGACCGGCGGGACCGTGATCGTAAACGGTCAGCAGCAGACGCAGATCACGAACCAGATGATGGGCGGTCCCGGCGGCATGGGCGAAATGGGCGGCCGCGGCGGAAAGCGGCATTGAGCGATCGGCGGAATACTAAAGGACGCTGTCTTATGACAGCGTCCTTCGTTTTATGCGGTGTCTTTTCGTTTTTTGGGGATCACTCCACGCCGAGGACCTTGTAGTCCTGCGCTTCGACGGCGGCGCGAAGCGCCTCGTCCGAAACCGGCGCGCTCAGCGTTACCTCAGCCGTGCCGGCGTTATGATCCGCCGCGGCGCTCTCCACGCCGGGAACGGCCTCGAGAGCCTTCTTTACCCTTGCCTCGCAGTGGGGGCACATCATTCCTTCGACCTTAAGCGTTTTCTTCATTGTTGTTTCCTCCTTTTCCTTTCTTGCCGAAACTATGCTGTCGAGCGCTTCGGCGGGTATGGTTTTTCCTTTGCGGTAATGCCGCGCGTCGTACGGGTCTACGAGGTTGAGGCGCAGCGCGTTCATGCATACGAAGAAGCTTGAAAGCGCCATTGCAGCGGCCCCGTACATGGGCTTCATCTCGATCCCGTAAAGGCCCATGGCGAGCGGTATGCAGATGATATTGTAGAAGAACGCCCAGAACAGGTTCTGGTGTATGTTGCGGATGGTGGCGCGGCTGAGCCTTACCGCCGCCGCTACGTCCGAAAGCCTGCTCTTCATAACGACGATATCCGCGGCGTCTATCGCGACGTCCGTTCCCGCGCCTATCGCAACGCCGTTATCCGCCGCCGTGAGCGCGGGCGCGTCGTTTATGCCGTCGCCGACCATAGTCACCTTGCCGAGCGCGCCGAGGCTTTTCACTACCTCAGCCTTGCCGTCCGGCAGAACGCCCGCGATGACCCTGTCCACGCCTGCGCGGCGGCTTATGGCGTTGGCGGTGCGTTCGTTGTCGCCCGTCAGCATGACGGTGCGTATGCCCATATCGTTGAGCTCCCTTATCGCCTGCGCGGAGTCCTCCTTTATGGGATCCGCGACCGCGACGAGCCCTATCAGCCTGCCGGCCTTTGCGAAGAACAGGGGCGTTTTTCCCTCCTCGGCGAGGGCGTTCGCCCTCTTCCCGGCCTCATCGGTCACAAGCCCCTTGGAGGCCATGTATTTAAGGCTGCCTCCCGTCAGTTCCTCCCCGCCGAGCATAGCCCTTAGGCCGTTCCCCGGGAGGGCTTCGAAATCCGTTACGTCAAGCAGCTTCGAGCCCTCGTCCGCCTTGGCGATCGCCTTTGCCAGCGGATGCTCGCTGTTCTTTTCGAGCGAGGCGGCGAGCGTCAGAAGCTCGCTCTCCTCCATCCCGAAGGGGATAACGTCCGTCACGCGGGGCTCGCCCTCCGTAACGGTGCCCGTCTTGTCGAGCGCGATTATCTGCGTCCTGCCCGCGCCCTCCTGCGCCGCGGCGGTCTTAAAGAGCACGCCGTTCTTTGCGCCGACGCCGCTGCCTACCATTATCGCAACGGGCGTCGCAAGGCCGAGCGCGCAGGGGCAGCTGATAACGAGCACGGATATGCCCCTTGCTATCGCGAACGGGAAGCCGCGCCCCGCGAGCATCCAGCCCGCTATGGTCAAAACCGCTATGCCGATGACCGCCGGAACGAATATCCCGGAGACCTTGTCCGCGATCCTCGCAAGCGGAGCCTTGGTGGCCGCCGCGTCGGAGACCGTCCTTATTATTTGCGCGAGGGTGGTATCCTCGCCGACGCGCATCGCCCGGCACTCGATATAGCCCTGCTGATTGATCGTGGCGGCGGAGACCTGATCGCCCTCCGCCTTGTCGGCGGGTATGCTCTCGCCCGTCAGCGCGGATTCGTTTACGGCCGTCGCGCCCTTTATTATCACTCCGTCAACGGGGATCTGCTCGCCCGGGCGTACGGCGAAGATATCGCCCGCCCTGACCTCCTCCACGCCGACCTCCGTTTCGACCCCGTCCCTAATAAGAACGGCCTTCTTGGGAGCGAGGCGCATAAGGCCCTTCAGCGCGTCGGTGGTGCGGCCCTTGGACATGGCCTCGAGCATCTTGCCCACCGTGATGAGCGTTGGGATCATGGCCGCCGACTCGAAGTACAGATTCATGCCGTACTTCATGACGACCTCGCCGTTCCCCTCGCCCTGCGCGAGTATCATAATGAACAGCTCCGCGAGGGAATACGCGAAGGACGCCGTAGAGCCGAGGGCGACGAGGGTATCCATATTCGGAGCCCCGCGGAAGAGGGAAGCAAAGCCCGAGGTGAAGAATTTGCCGTTTATCACCATCACGGCCGCCGCGAGCAGGAGCTCGAACAGGCCGAGGAAAACGAGGTTGTCGAAAGCCTTCGGCGCGGGCCAGCCCCACATGCAGTGGCCCATGGAAAAGTACATCAGCGCGAGCAGTATCGGCACGGAAAAAAGGAGCCGCCTTTTGAGCTTGGGGGTCTCGCGGTCCTTCAAGGCCTCCGCGTCCGCCCAGGAGGGGGCTTTCCCGCCCGCGGCGCCGTCCTTCGCCCGCTTGAGCGAAGCGCCGTATCCCGCCTTCTCAACGGCCTTTATGATCTCCTCCGGCGAGGCATCGCCTTCCACGCCCATGGAATTCGTCAGCAGACTGACCGAGCAGGAGGTCACTCCGGGCACGCCCGAGACCGCCTTTTCGACACGGCTCGAGCAGGCGGCGCAGCTCATTCCGGTAACGTTGTATTGTTCCATTTAACAGCCCTTCCCTATTTCATCAGCTTTTTGAGCGTTTCCATCAGCTCGTCGACCGCGTCCTCGCGCCCGTTCCTGATGTCCTCCGAAACGCAGGACCTGAGATGCGCGGCGAGGAGCGTCCTGCAGAAGCTGTTGACGGCCGAATTCACGGCGGACGCCTGTGTAAGTATGTCCGGACAGTAGGCGTCCTCATCCAGCATCCGCTCGAGACCGCGCACCTGCCCCTCTATCCTTTTGAGGCGGTTCATGAGATCCCTGCGTTCCTTTTCATCCCTTATCTTTTTCCTGCGGTGCTCACAGCAGCCCGCCGCGATCGTTTCATCCATAATACGACGCTCCTTTCGATACCCCTGCCGGGTATTTCTGTCATACGCATTTTATACCCCCAAGGGGTATTTGTCAACGGTTCCCGCGGGTATATTTTGCGATACGCCCTCCAATTCCCGCCCGCCGCGATGAAGCCGGCTTTCCGGAAATATATTTTGGTTTTGTTTGACTTTTCGGGCTTTGGGGTAGTGACAAGGGCCGCGTAATCTGTTATAATAATTAACTGTGCAAGCCAATGTAGCTCAGTTGGTAGAGCAGCGCATTCGTAATGCGCAGGTCCAGGGTTCGAGTCCCTGCATTGGCTCCAATTCATACCGGCTCCATTCGGGCCGGTATGAATTGGCTTTAACCGTCGGAGGCGCAGAGCCCCCGCGAAAGAATACCTCGGGGTGTAGCGCAGCTCGGTAGCGCGCCTGGTTCGGGACCAGGAGGTCGCGAGTTCAAATCTCGCCGCTCCGACCAAAGCAAAATGGGGATGCAACGCATCCCCATTTTGCTTTGCATTGAGAGTAAAGGATTCAGAACTCCGAATTTGCGTAAGCAAATTCTTTCGTTTCGCTCACGCAAGCGGGGCGGAAAACAAGCGACTGCGAAACGGGAGTTCGTAAATCTCGCCGCTCCGACCATTACAAAAGGGAGTGCATCCGCACTCCCTTTTGTAATGCACGGAAAGAAACTGATTCAGAACTCCGAATTTGCGTAAGCAAATTCTTCCGTTTCGCTCACGCAAGCGGGGCGGAAAACAAGCGACTGCGAAACGGGAGTTCGTAAATCTCGCCGCATTCCTTTGCTTTGCATTGAGAGTAAAGGATTCAGAACTCCGAGAATTTGCGTAAGCAAATTCTCTTAGCGATCCGTCGCAAAAGCTCCTTTTGAATTACAGTTGATCGGATCGCGGGAGTTCAAAATCTCGCCGCATTCCCCAGCAAATCGCGGGAGTTCAAAATCTCGCCGCGTTCCTTTGCTTTGCATTGAGAGTAAAGGATTCAGAACTCCGAATTTGCGTAAGCAAATTCTTTCGTTTCGCTCACGCAAGCGGGGCGGAAAACAAGCGACTGCGAAACGAGAGTTCGTAAATCTCGCCGCTGTTATCCATACTTTCCTTGGGAGTTCCTAAATCTCGCCGCATTCTCCCGCTATCCGCGGGAGTTCCTAAATCCCGCCGCATTCCCGTTTCAAGGGAGTCTTGACACGGGCCCATCCTTTTCATATAATTGATTGGTAATATTCAAGCTTCGGGGCGAATGCTTCCCCCCGCTTGATAACAGGAGGAGTTTATGGAAGTTCGGGAGTACGTCTCATACCGCGACCGTCTGGTCGGCGCGTGCTCGAAAGCGATCGTTGGCAAGGAAAAGGAGATCACGCTTATCGCCGTCTGCTATATCTGCGGAGGTCACATCCTTCTGGAGGACGTCCCCGGCACGGGCAAGACGATGCTCTTCCGCGCGTTCGCGAAGGCGAGCGGCGGCAGCTTCAAGCGCATCCAGTTCACGCCCGACGTTATGCCGAGCGACGTGACCGGCATCAATTTCTACAATATCAAGACGGGCGAATTCGAGTTCCGTCCCGGCCCCGTTTTCGCGGACATGATACTTGCGGACGAGATCAACCGCGCCACGCCTCGCACGCAGTCCAGCCTGCTGGAGGCCATGGCCGAAGGTCAGGTCTCCGTCGACGGCGTTACGCGCAGGATGAGCCCCACGTTCATGGTCGCCGCAACGCAGAACCCGATCGAATCCTACGGCACTTTCCCCCTCCCCGAGGCGCAGATGGATCGTTTCATGCTCCGTCTCAAGCTGGGCTATATGCGAAGGGAAGAGGAGATGGGCGTCGCGATCAGGCGCGACACCAACGATATAATCGAGGAGCTGGAGCCCGTCGTGACCGCAGAGGAGACGCTCCGTCTCAGGGCGGGGCTCGATTCGATCGAGCTGAGCCCCGTCGTGCTCGGCTACGTCATGGACATTATCGAGAAGACGCGCAGCGATTCCCGCTTCAATATCGGCTCCTCCGTAAGGGGGACGATCGCCCTGTGCAGGACTTCGCGCGCTTACGCCGCCTTCAGCGGCCGTGATTTCGTGACGCCCGACGACGTAAAGACGCTCGCCCCGTACGTGCTCGCGCACCGTCTGCATTACAGGACGGCGGCGGAGAGCGGGCAGGCGGAATCCATATTCGAATCGATGCTGAACGAGGTCCCCGTTCCCACCGAAGAACCCTTCGCAAAATAACAGCTTCATGGTCGCGCTGCTGATAATAGTCATTCTGGCCGCCCTCGCGCTGCAGCGGTATTTCGTCCGCCGCGCTAAGGACGCCGGGAACATAAAGTACGTCTGCAGGCCTTCGGTCCGCTCATGCGAGCCGGGGGAGGTTTTTCTCGTACACAGCAACGTAGCCAACACCGGCAAGCGTCCCTCCGCCGCCATCTATATCGAGGAGCGCTTCCCCGAACAGCTCAACGTGCTCGAATCGGAGCAGTTCAACGTGATAGTCCTCAAAAACGGCTACCGCATTTACAGCAGTTCCGTCATAATCCGTCCCAAGCAGCAGATCAAGCGGTATTTGCGCGCTTCCATTTCGGAGCGCGGCGAATACCGTTTTTCGGACGCGGATTTCAAAGCGGGCGATTTTCTCGGTTTTCACGAGTTCTCCCACCGTATGGAGAACGACGCGCGCATAGTCGTCTTCCCGCCGAAGATCGAGGATGCGGCGTTCCTCAGCGCCTTCTCGAACGCGGCGGACGAGATTGCCCGAAGGAAGCAGCTGCTCGAGGATCCCATCAGCGTATGCGGCTACGACCCGTACACGGGCAGGGAGCCCCTGAGGATGATCAGCTGGAAGCAGAGCGCGATAAGGAACGAGCTCACCGTCAAAAAATACGATCCCGTCTGGAACCGTTCCGTACAGATAGTGCTCGACATGCAGTATCACGGGGAATTCGATCTCAACCGCAGGCGTCAGGAGATCTGCTTCTCCACGGCAAGGACGGTCTGCGAGGAGCTTGAAAAGCGGCATATCGGCTACCGTTTGGTGACCAACGCCGTCATTTCGGAGGATATCTCCGTCCTCAGCAGCGAGGGCGGCATGGGCGGCTCCTTCCGCAAGATACTCTATTCCCTCGGCGTGGCGAAGCACGGCGCGTTCTGCACGCTTGAGGAGACCATGCGCGTTGCCTGCGACGCTCCCGGAAAGCAGGAGCTCATAGTTTTCATTGCCACCCGTCCGGACGACGACGTGACGGAGTCCCTAAACAGGGCCCGCGCGTTCACGGGAGCGAAGATCGTTACGCTTTTTGCAAGCGATCTGCTGCCCACGCCCGACGACGATAAGGCCAAGCCCTCTTTGAAGGGAGGGACGAAAGCATGAACCGATTCCTCAGGACCGCGTATTCGACTTCGTACGTATTCCTGTTCCTGTCCCTCTTCACGGTGATGCGGACGGGGCTGGATATCCCCTTCCCCGCGTTCCTCTGCGTGCTGCTGGGGCTGTTCGTCGCGCAGCTTCCCGATATCAGCGAGCGGTTTTCCGGATCGGACGCCGTATTCGCGGCGCCGGGCTTTTTGATAGTGGCGGCGGGCTTCGTCGTTCTGTGGTTCTCCGATCGCCCCCTCGTCCACTTCATCGCGTACGGCATAGCTTTTGCCGCGTCGGTTCTGTTCTTCTTCATAAGCCGCAATTCCACGGGCCACGATACCTTTATGTCGAGGTTCAAATGGTCGATAATAGTGGCGGCCATCGTAATAGCCTTCGTGTTCCTGATGATGATACCCGCGTTCATCGAGAACAAGATGGTCTCGTACGGGATCGAGCGTGTTCCCTTAGCCGCGAACAAGCTGATCCCCATACTGATAATGCTGCTGGCGACGGGCGTAATGCTCCTGCGCGGTCTGCGTTCGGAGCAGGGCGGTATGGATCGTAAGCAGTTCACCCGCAGGCAGATCCGCGATCTTCTGATATTCGCCGCAGTCGTATCCGTCGTATACGCGCTCAATCCGTTCCGCTATTTCATAAAGGCCGGCCTGTTCATCTACAGGAAGGCGCTGCTCCCCGTGATCAAATGGGTGGCGTTCGTTTTCGCCACGGCGCTCGAATGGTTCTTCGAGCCCGCTCCGATAGGCGAGGAGAATTTTGATATCGATTACGAGACGGTGGAGCCCATGCCCTCCGAGACCGTCATGCCCGACGCTTCGCCCGGAGCCGCCGCGCCTCAGCTCCCGGTGCCCAAGCCCAACGTCTCGGACGAGACCTTCATATACGTTGCCGTGGGCATCGCCGCGATAATACTGATCATCGTTTTGGTATTGGTGCTTATGAAGCGGGTAAGGGGCCGCAAGGGGAACCGCGGCTACCCGAACGAGACTGTCGAGGCGATCGAGGCGGAGGACGAAAAGGAACGCGAGCAGATCCCGAAAAAGCGCAGCGCCGATCCGAGGATGAGGATACGCTATCACTACGCGGAATTCCTGAAATTCCTGCACCGCACCTCCGTGAAATTCAAAAAGTCCAGCACCTGCGGCGAGATAAGCGAAAGCACCAAAAACGGCCTCCGCGTGGACGAGGCGGAGCTGGACGAGTTCACCGAGCTCTACGCAGGCGTGCGCTACAGCAGAAGGAGCGCCCCCTCCGAGGCGGACGCCGAGCGCATGAAGCGCCTGCTCGAAAGTATCCGCGGCTCCGAAAGGAAATCGATCGAATAAAGAAAAACTCCGCGTATCAAATACCGTACGCGGAGTTATTTTTGTACCCGATCATAAAAACAGAGCGTGCCGAAAAAAGCTTCGCACGCCCGTTATTTCATATTCTGCCGGTCAAGGCTGTCAGTCGACCATCTCGATGGGAGCTTCGGGAGCGTTCCTCCTGACGGAATCGATGCCGTTCAGGCAGCTCTTCATGGACTTGTAGCCCTCGCTTACGGCGATGATCTGGCCGTTCCTTGCCTTGAGGCGGAAACGGAGCTCGCCGGCCTTATCGGTGTAGATCTCGAACTTGGGGTGCTTCATGACCTCATAGCCCTCTACGGTCTGATCCTCGACCTTGGCGATGGGGGCGTTCCTCATGACGCTGGCAATGCCCTTGCGGCAGGAAGCTTCGGCCTCGTAGACCTCGGATGTTGCTATGACTTCGCCGTTGGTGGCCTTAAGATCGAATTTAATGCCGGTCTTGGTCTTTTTAACTATGAATTTACCCATACAAAAAGTCCTCCTTATTGTGGTTCACGTATAATATACAGCATGATTTCCGTAATTTCAAGTGGAGAATCTCATTTTTTCCAAAAAACTTGCAAACGGAAAACGCCTCTTTTCCGTGCTTGACCGATGAAAAAACGTATGTTATCATTATACAAATCCCGTATGGAGGTATTTTCTATGATAGCAGCTGCAGGCTCGGGCGGGTTTTTCGATTGGCTGATGGACATACTGCGCGCCATAGCGAACATCCGCACGCCGTTTCTTGACAAGCTGATGAGCGGCATAACCTTCCTCGGTCAGGAGGAGGCGTTCATCATAATCGGCATGGTGATACTCTGGTGTATCGACAAGAGATTTGGCTACCGCTTCCTGTTCATGTACATGGCGGGCGCGGCGGTCAATCAGTTCCTCAAGGCGATATTCATGATACCCCGCCCCTGGGTGCTCGATCCCGATTTCGAGATAGTCGAATCGGCAAGATCGGGAGCCTCGGGCTATTCGTTCCCCTCCGGGCACACGCAGTCCGCGGTGCTCATGTACGGCGGCCTCTCGCGGAAGATAAACAAGGCCTGGGCGTATATCGCCGCCTGCGCGATAATACTCCTCGTCGGCTTTTCGAGGATGTACCTCGGCGTGCATACCCTGCTCGACGTGGGCGTTTCGCTGATGACCGGCGTGCTGATAATCGTGTTCTGCGAGCTGCTCTTCAATAAGATAGGCGACGGGCTGAAGGCTTACGCAATCGCCTCCGGCATAGTCGCGCTCGTGTCGCTCGGGCTCATAGTATTCATAATGACCGTCTGCGACAGGGACAGCCTCGACGGCACTCAGATAAAGGACGCCTGCGTGCTCTTCGGCACGGCGTTCGGCCTCTTCGCGGGGAGCGTAGTCGAGAAGCGCTTCGTGAACTTCGATACGAAGGCCGTCTGGTGGGTGCAGATAATAAAGGCAGTGCTCGGCATAGCGATAATACTCGGCCTGAGGATCGCGTTGAAGCCCCTGTTCAATCTCATCTCCACCTCCCCCCTTATGAACTGCGCGAGGTATTTCGTAATGAGCTTCATCGCGATAGCGGTCTATCCCCTTCTGTTCAAGCCGCTCTCGAAGCTCGGAAGGAAAAAGGAAGCCCGATAAATCAAAGCAAAAAGCCGCGCGGCGATATCGCCGCGCGGTTTTTTATTCGTCTTATTCTCCGTAGAACACCTCGAGATCGTCGAGCCTCAGAAGCGCGGGCGGGAGCCCTCCCGCGGCGCCTGCGTCGATGTTTATCCAGGTCCGCGTTTTTATCACCCTGCCGGCGTACTCGTCGCCGTAATAGAGCGTGGGCGTGTGGCCGAACACGGTGATAACGTCGTCGAAATACTCGTCGGTCAGCTTGGGCCGCTCCCAGAGCAGATCGAAATAATCGTAATCCCTAAGCCTCTTTTCGGGCGAAAAATCCTTCAGGCCCCCGTGCACGAGCAGAAAATCCCTGCCGTTCACGGCGACGCCCGCGGCGGGCGGCGCGTCGTTCAAAAACTGCATGAGGCTGCGGAAGGCCTCCTCGTCCTCCTTCTTGAGCTTGCGAAGGTTCTCCGCCGTCACTCCCCCGCCGTTTCGCATCCAGCGCTCGTAGTGCTTCAGCTTATCCGGGGTGAGCGTATCGATGTTCTCCTCCGTTATCTCGTCGAACAGGAACGAGCAGTTAAGAAGCATATCCTCATGGTTGCCGATGAGGAACTCGTAATTCGGCTGCGCCATGATATAGAGGAGCATCGCGACGCCCCCGTCGCCGTTGCGGTCGACGACGTCGCCTATTATGTAGAGGGTATCCTTTTCGGAAAAGCCCGCGCTTTCCAGAAGCCTCAGGAATTTCGGAAGCGGGTATCCGTGCAGATCGGAGACGGCAAATACGCTCATGGGACGCTCCTTGACGGTTTAATAAAACTCCCCGTCTCGGGCGCCTGCGCATAAGCCGGGGAGTCTTGGTCCTTGTTTTACGGATTCAGCCTTATGGGGCTCCTGAATATGAACTCCGCTTCCTTGATGCCGATATCGAGCAGCAGCATCGTCATGCGGTCGACGCCGAGGCCGAAGCCGCCGTGGGGCGGGCAGCCGTAGCGGAAGAACTCCATGTAGAACTTGACGTCCTCGCCGAGGCCCTTTTCGTCGGCCTGCTGCCTCAGTATCTCGTAGCGGTGCTCACGCTGGGCGCCCGTGGTGATCTCGGTGCCGCGCCAGATGAGGTCGTAGCCCTGGGGCACGCCGTCCTTGCGCATATGATAGAAGGCGCGCTTATCGGCGGGATAATCGGTGACGAAGAGGAATTCGTGGCCGTACTCCTCCATGGCGAACTTGTAGGAGAGCTTTTCGGCGTCGGTCGTGAGGTCGATCTTCTCCTCCTCGGGGAGGGTGTAGCCGTAGCGCTTCTCGAGCTCGTCGTAGAGGTCATGGAGCTTTATCCTGGGGAAGGGCACGGTGGGAACGATCGTCTTGAGGCCGAAGAGGCGCTCTATCTCGTCGCCGTACTTCTCGGCCACGTTCTTGAGCGCGTCGGCAAGGAGCAGCTCCTCCATGTGCATGACGTCCTCGAAGGAATCGATATAGCTGAACTCCAGATCGAAGCAGGTGAACTCGGTGGCGTGGCGGGAGGTGAAGCTCTTCTCCGCGCGGAATACGGGGCCGACCTCGAATATGCGCTCGAGGCCCGCGGCCATAGCCATCTGCTTATAGAACTGCGGGGACTGCGCCAGATACGCCTTGCGGTCGAAATAGGTGAGCTCGAATACGTCCGCGCCGGACTCGGAAGCCGCGCCGATTATCTTCGGGGTGTGGATCTCGACGAAATTCCTTGCAAGCAGGAAATCGCGCATCGACCTGACGAATTCGGTCTGGGCCTTTATCATCAGCTTGTTCTTCTCGGTGCGGAGGTCGATCCAGCGGTAATCCATCCTCGCGTCGATGGAGGAATCGGCCATCATGGGCATAGCCTCGGCGACGGATTCGACGACGAGCTTTTCGACGACCATCTCGCGCCCGCCCATCTTGACGGCGGGATTCTCAACGACCTTGCCGTAAGCGGTGACGACGGACTCGACGGTGAGTTTGTCGACCTCCTCCGCGACCTCGGGGAACGCGCCCTTATCGACGGTCAGCTGGAGCTTGCCGGACATATCGCGCAGCACTATGAACGCCATATAGCGCTTGTTGCGCAGGTTTTCAACGAAACCGCCTACCCTGCAGTATTCGCCGGAGGGGGCGTTCATGACCAATGATCTTTCCATAAGAATGGCTCCTTTTCTTTCTATGCGGCATATTCTATCACAACGGAAGGCCAATTACAACATTTTTTGCAAGGGATAAGGAATTGAATATAAGACGGGTGATGGGAACCCTTTTGCAAAAGATGCGTCTCGAACTTGCGCTCCGCGCGGCGTTCTCGCGCCTTTTGACATAAGCCGGGGGAATCGGCGTTTGTTTCGTCCACCGGACGAACGCCGCTTCCCTTCGATTCCCTTATTATCATAGTCCAAACGAAAAGGCGGCCCTGCGGCCGCCTTTTTGTTTGGAGCGGGTGATGGGAATCGTTTTTGCACATGGCTCTCGCTGCTTGTATTCCATACTGCGCAGCTTCGGCCGTGCCAAAAACCCGGGGCTAAAAATGCTTCGCATTTTCTTAACGCCCTTCGATTCCCTTCATTATTCAGTCCATTTTGTTTTTGGGCTTTGCCCAAAAACAAAATGGAGCGGGTGATGGGAATCGAACCCACATTATCGGCTTGGGAAGCCGACGCTCTGCCACTGAGCTACACCCGCATACGCGTATTGTAATTCGGGAAAGGTGATTTGTCAAGGCCAAAAAATCAGGATCGGAAATAAAGGTCGTTTTTCCCCCGTCCAAGGCCTTCGTTACTTCTTCGCGCCGCGTATCGTCAGGCCGCCGCGGAGCACGCCGATATTCGCCGTTATGAACTCGCCCGAGCTTTCGCCGCCTATCGACCAGATAAGGCCCTCCTCGTTTTCTATCAGGATCTCGCGTGCGCGGACGAACGTCAGAGCGGAGTGCTCGTAGGTCCCCGTGGAAAGGCTTTTGACTATGGAGCCGCCGTCCGAAAGGCTCTTCACCTCGTTAACGAGGAGCAGTTCGAGGGGAGGCTGTTCCTCGGCCCCCTTCTCCTTCTTGGGGTGGATCCTCTTGCTGAGCTCCCTGGTGGCGCAGACGGCGCCGAATATGAAATCGCCCTCGTACAGCTTGCCGTCGGCGGTTATCCTCAAATGATGCGGGCGGTTCCTTTTGAGGCCCCTGATCCCCTCTATTATGTATGCGGTATAGCCGAGGCGGTTCTTCTTGCTCTGATCGGTGGAGTAGCCCATCCAGGAGAACGCGCCGAAAGCCGCCGTTCCGACGAAATACCTTTCGCCGAATATGCCGACGTCCACCTTTATCTCCCCGCCCTCGAGGATGCGCTTCGCGGCCTCGGTCTTGATCCTGGGTATCCCGTGGGCGGCGGCGAATTCGTTGGTGCTGCCGCAGGGGATATAGCCGACGGGAACGTTCGAGCCGGATCTTATCATGCCGTTTATTATCTGATAGAGCGTGCCGTCGCCTCCCGCGCAGACGATGAGATCGTGCGAGGGAGCCTCGCGAAAGGCGATATCCTCCGCGTCGCCGGGGGCCCCGGTCATGAAAACGGATACTTCGAAACCGCCCTCCCGGAATATCTCCTTTACCGCGGGAAGGCTCTGCTCGACGCCCCTCATGCCGGCGGCGGGGTTCGCTATCAGAAGCAGCTTCTTGCTTTCGTTCATACCATTATTCCGCGGCCTCGGTCTCGCCGCCGGGCCATTCCTCCACCATGCGCCAGTAGCCCTCGAAATCGTCGACGTATCGGCCGTAAGCGTCGTACCAGCGCTGTTCGAGGAACTTGACGGGCTTGTGCTCAGGCAGCGCGCGCGCCTGCCTGTCGATGCCCTCCTCGAGGTATTTGCACACCCGCTCCCTCTGCTCCTTCTGCGTCAGCTCGGGATCGTACTCGATGGGCGCGCCTATCGCGATGACACGGTTCTTCCTCTCGACGTAGACGGGATAGTATTTCAGCTTCTTCCCCGTCTGCCGATAATAGAGCCTGCCGATATCGACGAACCCGCGCTGGAGCTCGTTCACGTATTCGGAATAACGCCTCGGGGATTCGCCGAATATGACGATATCCCTGCCCTCAATCAAGGATTCGGCGCTCTTTCGGAAAGTCTCGATTATCCTGCGGTCGTGAAATACGGGCACGGCGTCCACGTTCTCGAGTATCGGCGGGAGGAGGAGCTTTACGAGCTTTGCGAGGAACCTGAAAAACCATTTGCATTTCCTGCTGTTACCGGAGAAAACGTCGTGAAAAGCATAGCTTTCGCAATGGTTCTTGTCCATCGCGCAGCCGATGACCCAGTTCCTGTGGGGACGTTCGAAATCGAGCGTCATCATGACGGGGCCGATTATGGTGGAATGATTGCAGACGAATACGCCCGCCTCGCCGTCCGGCGGGGCCTCGAATACGGTCCTTGCCTTAGGATAAAAGGCCCTTGCGAGGGCGCAGATGAATTTAAAGTACGTTCTCGAGCTCATCGAGTCGGGATCCCTTCCGTGGATTTCTTTTTCAGCGGTGCTTCGGCTTCCATTTTAGTGCTTTATACCGCGGATGTCAACCGCGTCCGGGATCGCTCGCTCCTTCTTTTCGCTCCGACGTCTGCTCGAAGAGCCAGTACCTTCTGCCGTCCCCGGCCATAACGGGCCGCGGCAGCGGCGTAAAGCCCGCGGCGGGCCGGGGCTTTACGGAGCCCCTCGTTACGGGTACCGCGACAAGCTCCGTGAGCCTGCCGTTTTTGAGCTGTCTTCCGCTTAAAACTTCCCCTCCGCGCGTCTTCCAGACGGAATCGGGGAACGTCCTCGGAAAGGGGTTCCGTATCGCGCAGGCCGTCTGCTCCTCTTTCTGTTCTGCGGGCTCCGCCGCGGGCGGGGGTTCCGTTCCCCCGCGCATGCCGTCCAGCATTCCGAAAAGCCACTCTGCCTGCTCGAGTATCCTGTTCGTGACCTCCGCCATATTCCGCCTTTCGGGCGGACGGGCGGGCGGCTGTTTTTCGCCCTGCGGTTTTGCCGCCTGCGTTTCGGCCCGCTTCGGCTCGGGCGCGGGCTTTGCGGGCATCGCCTCTTCGGAAGCCGCCCTGATGCTTATCTCGTCCATGAGCCTTGACGTCTCGCGCCGGTCCATTCCGCGCCCCGCCGACCCGCGGGAGATTATCCTGCCGCCCCTTGAAAGGGCTATTACGGTTATCCCCCTCTGCAAAACGAGCGCGCGCCGTGGATCCGAAAGCTCCGTCCTTCTGACGCCGCCCTCGCCCGCCGTATAGAGGACCGCGCCGGCCGCGTTCCCCCTTACGGAAAGGGAAACGAGCGTGCCCTCCGCGTTTTCCGAGAGGGACGCGCTCCCCATGAGCTCGCCCTTCAGTATCATCCTGCCTATCCTGTACGTCTCCATACTGCATTATATGTGCAAAAAAGCGGAGGCGGCACTTTATTTTCCGCAGAAAATCTGATATAATGGGACAAAGGATCCCGAAAGGAGAATGAGCATGAAGGACGGCACCTCGGAAAAGATCCTGCGCGCCGCTTCCGGGCTTTTCGCAAACAGGGGCGTTCCCGGAACGAGCCTCGGCGATATTGCCAAGGAGGTCGGCATAAGCAAGGGCACTCTCTATTACTATTTCCCCACGAAGCAGGACGTCGTCTCCGCCGTGTCGGAGAGCTGTCTTTCCGCTATCGGCGACAAGCTCTTCGCCTGGGTGGATTCCGTCAGCGCGGATATAGGCGCCGAGACCTGCCTTGACGGGCTGTGCGACGCGCTTCTGGGAGAACGGGAGCTGCTTCGCGTGTTCATCGCGCTCAACAACGTGGTCGAGCCCGAAAGCGAGCTCGAGGCCGCGCTGGATCACGCCATGAGCGAATGGAACATCATGATAGAGGTCGGCTCGCTGCGGATGGAGCAGGACGCCGCCGTCAAGATGAAGCGCATGACCGCGGCGATACTCCCCTTCCTCTGCGGGCTCGCGGCGCTAAACGCTGACTCCGACTATGCAAAGCAGGCGTTCTCCGCGCTTGTTTTGGGGCAATAATACCGGTTTTATATGGAATCATCTGTTTATACATGCGCGGTCGTCCCCTGCGATTCATACGAGGACTCCGCGGCGGTTTTGGCGAGGGCTCTTTCGGCGATTGGAGGGCTTGATTTTGTTGCGCCCGGAATGAGGATCGTCATAAAGGCGAACCTCGTCGCTCCCCTAAAGCCCGAGGCCGCGGCGACGACGCATCCCGCGCTCGTTGCGGCGCTTACGAAAATGCTCGTCGAAAGGGGCGCTTCCGTCACCGTGGGCGACAGCCCGGGCGGATTCTTCACCCCCGCAGCGCTTGCGGCCAACTACGCCGCGACGGGCATGACGGAGGCCGAGAAAGCGGGTGCGAAGCTCAATAAAAACACGGCGTACCACACGGCGCATATCGAAGGCCGCGCCATGCGCGAGCTGACCTATACCGATTATCTGGACGACTGCGACGCCATTATCGATTTTGCCAAGCTGAAATCCCACGGCATGGTGGGCATGAGCGCCGCCGTCAAGAACATGTACGGGGTGATACCGGGGCTCATAAAGCCCGAAACGCATTATCTGTACCCCGACGTGAACGATTTTGCCGATATGCTCGTCGACATAAACGAGCATTTCAAGCCCCGGCTTTCGTTGATAGACGCGGTGATCGGCATGGAGGGCAACGGCCCGACGGCCGGCACTCCGCGAAAGATAGGCGCGGTCATCGCGGCGAAGACCCCTTACGAGGCGGACGCCGCGGCGGCAAGGCTGATAGGCCTCGATCCCGCGGGAGTTCCCACGCTCGAAGCCGCGAGAAGGCGCGGGCTCTGCTCCGGCAGGATCGAAGACGTATCCCTTTACGGGGACGTTTCCGCTATAGCCCTTTCCGATTTCAAGACGGTGCCGAGAAAGAGCATCTCGTTCTACAAGGGCACGCTCATAGGCAAATTCGTTGAGAAGGCGCTCGTGCAGAAGCCCATGCCCAAAAAGAAAAAATGCGTCGCGTGCAGAAAATGCATGAACATCTGCCCCGCGAAGGCGATAACCATGGCGACGCGCGGCAAATACACCTACCCGCATATCGACCGCAAGAAATGCATACGCTGCTTCTGCTGCCAGGAATTCTGCCCGAAGGCCGCTATGGTGGTGCACAGGTCGCCCATCGTGCGGCTGCTGCAAAAGAAATGATACGAAAAAAGGAGCCCCGGGCTTGTCGCCCGAGGCCCCTTGTTTATTTACCTTATCAAAAGCATGAACACGGTCAGTATTATGAGAAAACCGAAATTGAACGCCGAGAACACGCCGAGATAATAGAGCTTCTTATCGGGATTGTGGAAGGTGTACTCGCGGAAGGTTATGAGCGAGGCGAGCGAGGCGATGAGCGTTCCCGTGCCGCCGATGTTCACGCCGACGAGCAGCGCGGGATAATCCGCCGTGAACTGCGAGAGCAGTATCGCCGAGGGGACGTTCGAGATCACCTGGCAGGAGAGCACGCTGAATACCAGCGTGTTTTTTTCGAGAAGGCCCGAAAAGAGCCTGCTGACGGCGGGTATCCTCGACATATTGCCCGCGAATATGAAGAAGAACACGAACGTGAAAAGCAGTGGGTAATCGACCTCTATGAGAGCGCGCCTGTCGAATATGAGGAGCACCGCGGGTATCACGATGAGGCCTATCCAGTAGGGTATGCCGCGGAAGACTATCACGATGGAGAGCGCGAATGCCGCGAGGTAGACCGCCGTCTTAAGGGGCGGGAGCTTTATAGGCTCGTCCGGCACGGTCATGGGATCGTTCTTCACGAAGAGGCAGCAGATGGTTATGAGCAGCACTGCGACCGCGAAGGGCGGCGCCATTATGCGCATAAACTCGGCAGTGGGGATATCGAACTTGGAATAGAGATATAGGTTCTGCGGATTGCCGAAGGGCGTGAGCATGCCGCCGAGGTTCGCCGCGATATTCTGCATAACGAAGGTGAACGCCATGTGCTTTTCCCTGTGCGCGGCGGAGAGCACGAAATAGCCGAGCGGCAGGAAGGTCAGAAGCGCCATATCGTTCGCTATCAGCATGGAGCCGATGAAGGTTATGTAGACGAGCGCGATCGTGCAGTTCCTCGCGGTGCGGAACCTCTTTACTATGCTCCGCGCGAGCATCGAGAAGAAGCGGATGTTCCTAAGCGCGCCGACTATCGCCAGCACGCAGAAAAGACAGGTGAGCGTTTTGAAGTCGAGATAACCCAAATACTCCCTGTCCGGAGGCACTATGAACGAGGTCACGATCGCCGCGGCAAGGGCGACGACGGTGACGGCGTTGCGCTTTAAGGCCCCGAGTATAAGCTTTTTCTTTTCCGAAGCTTCCATGGTTTTTTGCCGTGCGATATTATAATTCCACGCGGGCGGATTTGTCAAGGACGGGACGGAAGGAAGCCGCCCCTTCGGAAAAAACTGCTGAAAAAATAACGGTTTTGAGGCCACGCGCGGCCGTTTGAACGCTGCGGCAAACGCGTTTGTCACAATTTATTAGTTGATTATTTTCCTCCGCGGTGTTACAATCCGTTAAGACAAACTTCCCGAAGAGGACTTAATGAATAAAAGATCCGTTAAAATACTGAATACTCTCCTCTGCCTGCTCATGGCGGCCGCGGTGCTGTTTACCGGCCCCGCCTGTTCCGTTATAGACAGGCTCATGGGGAATACCGTTACTACTCCCGAACCCACCGAGTACACCGTTGAGATACCCTCCGAGGATCCCAACGACGAACCCACCGCCGTTCCCACCGAGGTCCCGACCGAAGCGCCCACCGAAGCGCATACCGAGATCCCGACCGAAGCGCCCACCGAGGCGCCCACCGAGGTCCCGACCGAGACGCCGACGCCCGAGCCCACGGCGACGCCCACGGCGACGCCGACGCCTACGCCCACTCCCACGCCGACTCCGAAGCCGACGAACACGCCCAAGCCCACCGCGACTCCCAAGCCGACGAACACGCCCAAGCCCACCGCAGATCCCTCCCTGCCCTATATGCTCTACGTTGAGAAGGGCTCCTTCACGCTGACGATCTACGGCATAGGCAGCGACGGGCAGTATTCCAAGGTGATAGCGCGCTACCGCATCTCTCACGGCGGCAACAGGACTCCCGCAGGCAAATACGTGCTCGGCTCCCGCGAGAGGTGGCATCCCTTTGCGGGCGGGCAGAACGGCTACGCCCAGTACGCGATATGCTACAGCCCCGCGAGCCGTCCCGATACCTACACGGGCCTCTTCGTGCACGGGCCGATGTATCACTCCAAGGATCCGAACGACCTGTGGCCCCGCTATTACGACGGCACGAAGTACATAGGCGGCGAAAACACGCAGGGCTGCCTCAGGATGGTCGTCGAGGCGGTAAGGTTCATCTACAAGAACTGCCCGAAGGGAACGCAGCTTGTGATCGTGAACGGAAGTCCCAAGGGGACGACCTCCCCCGACGTTCCTTCGAGGAACGGCCTCCTGCACGATCCGACCGATCCCAACGCCGCGGCGACGCCGTAAAAACCGCATATCAAAAGGGCATCCCGAAGGGTGCATTCACTTAAGGAGATGCAGGTTTTCAGCCGAGAAAAACTCAACGAATAAAAGAGATCCGGGGACAGCGATATCCCCGGATCTTTCTTTTGTTTTTCGGCTGAAAACCGCGAAGCGTCTCAAAAGCGGAGGT
>JAILRE010000032.1 GCA_024698505.1 Clostridiales bacterium
ACCTCCGCTTTTGAGACGCTTCGCGGTTTTCAGCCGAAAAACAAAAGAAAGATCCGGGGATATCGCTGTCCCCGGATCTCTTTTATTCGTTGAGTTTTTCTCGGCTGAAAACCTGCATCTCCTTAAGTGAATGCACCCTTCAAAGCGAGGCGCTTTTTTCCGTCGGCGTTCAGCCGTTATTCCCGTATACCCGCATGAATCGCGGGCTGCCGCTCTCATATAGCCTTTTTGCAAGCCCGTCCGCATGCCGTATCAGCGAACGCTCGTGCGCGCACTGCACGGGCGGGACCTTATGCATATCGCCCGTCATGCTGAAATTGAGGCAGGCGCAGTGGTGGCGGCAGCGCTGTTCTATCGCGCAGCCCTCGCAGGAGGCTTCGGGCTTCTGCGCCTCGAAAAAGATGCGCCTCTGCGCGGCGGCGTCGATACCGCTCCAAACGTCGCCCATTAAATAGCGGGGATCGTTCAGGAACTGGTTGCAGGGATAGATCTTCCCGTCCGGGGCTATCGAAGGCTGCTTCACGCCGAGCCTGCATTCGATGCAGGGGCGGCCGTTGAGATACGAAGCGATCTTCGATTCGAAGTTGAGATACCTTAACGGGCGGGGGGAGTCGAAATGCTTTTCGCAGAGCTCCTCGAGCAGGGCGTACTGGCGGTCGAGCTCCGCCATGTTTTCGTCGTTCCAGTCCGCCTCCGGGCGGTAGTCGATGCAGGTGTTGATCCTTGAAAAGCCCCTGTTGTAGAGCCATTCGACGGTCTCCGCCACGCGGCCGGCGTTCTTCGGAAGGAAGGTCGCCATTACGACCGCTTCGGGCTGATGCGAAAGGAGCATATCTATCTTGGGCTCGAGCGCTTCGGAAGTTCCCGCGCCGTTTTTGAATACGCGCTGTTCGTCCTGAAGCGGCCCGTCGTGCGACAGGGCGATCATGATATTGTGCTCGTCCGCAAAATCGAGGAAGTCTTCGTCGAGCAGGACGCCGTTCGTCGTCATGCGGTAGGCGAGCTTCCCGCCGATCTCCCAGTTCTTTTCGGCCGCGTAACGGAGCGTTTTTTCTATGACCTTGCGGCACAATAAAGGTTCCCCGCCGAAGAGCGAGAAACCGTTCGTTTTGTGCCCGAACGAGAACAGAAGGTCGCAGGCGGCAAGCGCCGCGGCCTCGTCCATCCTCTCGGGGCCGTGCTTTTCATAGCAGTAGCGGCAGGCAAGATCGCAGTCAGCCGTAAGATGCAGAGTAAAGTTCATGGCTCATTCGCCGACGACTTCCGTCGGCGCGACGACCTTGCCGAGCAGGGGAGGCATCTCGTCCGGATCCTCAGCCGGATCTATAAGGCCGGGATCGACTGCAAGTTTCCCCTCGATATCGGGAACGTCGGGCAGATCGGGGGCCGGGCAGGTCTCCTCCGTCGGGGCGGAGAGCTCGGCGTCGTCCACCGCCATATCGCCGCTTATCCTCGGCCCGCAGCCGACGGCGGAAACCGCGAGGAGCGCGGCGGCGCCTGCCAGCGCAGCCTTTTTGAAACCGCGCTTGTCGGGGTAACCTGGCTTATAGCCTGTGAGCTTCGTTATCTTCATATAGTCCTCCTTCCGCGCCGCATAGATATCATTCGCGGGCGCTTCATCTATATAACGAAGAAGCGCACGCGCAGGTTCCGTTCGTTTATGATTATTCTTCCTCGCCGTCCCTGGGGCTGTCCATCTCGACGATGCACTCCGCAGTGCCCATCATGGCGCGGAGCTTGGACTCGAGCTCGTTGGCGACCTCGGGATTGTCCTTCAGGAACTGCTTCGCGTTCTCGCGGCCCTGGCCTATGCGCATGTCGCCGTAGGAGAACCACGCGCCAGTCTTGGAAACGAGCTTGTTGCTGACGCCCATATCAAGGAGCGAGCCCTCCCTCGAGAAGCCCTCGCCGTACATGAGGTCGGCCTCCGCAACGCGGAAGGGCGGGGCTACCTTGTTCTTGACGACCTTCATGCGGACGCGGTTGCCGACGGCCTCGCCGCCCTGCTTCAGAACGTCCACCTTTCTGACGTCGAGCCTTATCGTGGAGAAGAACTTGAGCGCGCGGCCGCCCGTCGTGGTCTCGGGGTTGCCGAACATGACGCCGACCTTCTCGCGAAGCTGGTTGATGAATATTACGCAGCAGTTGGATTTGCCGACTATTCCCGCGAGCTTCCTCAAAGCCTGGCTCATGAGCCTTGCCTGGAGGCCGACGTGGGAATCGCCCATGTCGCCCTCGAGCTCCGCCTTGGGAACGAGCGCGGCTACGGAGTCGATAACGATTATGTCGACGGCGCCGCTCCTGACGAGCGTATCGGCGATATCGAGCGCCTGCTCGCCGTTATCCGGCTGGGAAACGAAGAGCGAATTCATCTGAACGCCGAGCTTTGCCGCATATACGGGATCGAGCGCGTGCTCCGCGTCGATGAATACGGCCATGCCGCCGAGCTTCTGCGCCTCGGCGATCATGTGCAGGGCGAGCGTCGTCTTGCCGGAGGACTCGGGGCCGTAGATCTCGATTATCCTGCCGCGGGGTATGCCGCCGACGCCGAGCGCGTTATCAAGCTCGATGCAGCCCGTGGGTATAACGGAGACCTGTATCTTCTGCGCCGCGTCGCCCATGAGCATTATCGCGCCCTTGCCGAATTCCTTCTCGATCTGCGAGAGAGCAAGATCCAATGCTTTTTCCTTATCCATATGTCAGTTCCTTTCGGATTATAATAAACGGTTTTTCGGGTTTTCGCCCTTCAAATATTATACCATAAAAACGCGCCGGAAACAAGTTTTAAGCCGGGTTTTCCGAGGGCTTTTTATGCTGAAAGCACAAGCCCAAGCATGAGCTTCAGCGCCTCGTACGCCGCCTGACGGCGTATCACGATGCGCGATCCTTCAAGGCGAAGCTCCTTCGTGATGGAGCCGTTTTTCGATGCGCCTCCGATAAACACGAGCCCCGCGGGCCTGCCGTATTCGTCCGGTCCGGGGCCGGCAAGCCCCGTCGCGGAAACTGCTATATCGGAGCCGGAGGTTTCGATCATGCCCTCGGCCATCTCGCGGGCGGTCTCGCGGCTGACGGCGGTATGCGACGAAAGCGTATCGGGGGAGACGCCGAGCCTCCTTTTTTTAGCGCCGTCCGTATAAGTGACGCAGCCCTCGAGGAACCATGCGGAAACGCCGGGGACCCTCACTATCTCGGAGGAGACGAGCCCTCCCGTAAGGCTCTCCGCGGCGGAGGCGGTCAAGTGCTTTTCGTTCATGACCGCAGATATCCTTTTGACGAGCTCCGTACAGGCGGAGACGAACTCGGCTTCGGATGCGAACAGCATATCCTTTTCCTCAGTGTTTGGGGGAGAATATCTCCCTGTTGCGGATCATGTAATCGAGCCCCGACCATATCGTCATATGCACGGCGGCGGCAAGCACTATGAAATCGACGGGCACGCCTATAGCACGGAACACGGGGCCGGCGATGAGCACCATAGGCAGGGCTATGCTCTGGAGCGTGGTCTTTATCTTGCCGAGTATGCCGGCCGCCATGACCTTGCCGTTCGAAGCCGCGACGAGGCGCATGCCGCTGATCAAGAACTCGCGCGCGATTACTATCACGGTGAATACCGGCAGAAGGAAATTGCAGATGCTCATAAGATCGCGCCCTATCAGCATTATCATGCAGGCGGCGGTCAGGAGCTTGTCGGCAATGGGATCCATCAGCTTCCCGAAATCGGTGACGAGGCCGTACTTCCTCGCGATGCGGCCGTCGAGCGTGTCGGTCACGTAGGCGAGTATGAATATCGCGCCCGCGATGATGTACTTGGTCAGTATCTCCGCGCCGAAGAGGCGGAACATCACCCAATCGGGCAGGTAGAAGCAGGCTATGAAGAAGGGTATCGCGATCATCCTCGCGACGGTCAGCTTGTTGGGCAGGTTCATGTTTCCCTCCAAAGTGATTATCTTATGAGTTCGGCTTCGAGATCGTAGGTCCCGGCGCCCGTGATGCGGACGAATACGTAATCGCCGCACGAGATATCGGCGTCATCGGGCAGCTTCACCTTTATGAAGCCGTCGACCTCCGCCGCCTCGGCATAGGAACGGCAGAAGGCGACGCCGTCCTCTATCGCGTCCACGAGCGCTTCGTACTCCCTGCCGATACGCGCCCTGTTCGCCGCGAGGGATACCCCCATCTGGCGGCGCATCAGCTTGTTGTAGCGGCGGGTCTTGACTCTCTCGGGGAGCTGCCCTTCCATTTCGGCGGCGGGAGTGCCGTCCTCGGCGGAATAGGTGAACGCGCCGAGACGGTCGTACGGATGCTCGGTCAAAAACGCGAGCAGGCTTTCAAACTGTTCCTCGGTCTCGCCGGGGAAGCCGACGATGACCGTGGTCCTCAGTATGAAATCGGGGGAGACGCGGCGGATATAGTCCGTGATCTCCCTTATATGCTCGGCGGAACCATGACGGTTCATGGCCGAGAGCAGCTCGGGATCGATATGCTGTATCGGCATATCGATGTAGTTGCAGAGCTTCGGCTCCGCGTTGATCGTGTCTATCAGCTCCTCGTCCACCGTGTTGGGGTAGGTGTAGAGAAGCCTTATCCAATGCAGTTTACTGACTTTGGCGAGCCTTTTGAGAAGCTCTGCCAGCATGGGCTTTCCGTAAAGATCTATGCCGTAAGCGGAGGTGTCCTGCGCTATGACGGTCAGCTCCGTGACGCCCCTTTCGGCAAGCTCCTCGGCTTCCTTTACGAGCTGCTCCATGGGATAGCTCACCCTGCCGCCCCTTATAATGGGGATCGCGCAGTAGGTGCAGCGGTTGTCGCAGCCGTCCGCTATCCTCAAATACGCCCTGTACTGCGGCGTGGTGAGCACGCGCGCGGGGCTTTTTACGCACGGGGTAAGCTCGCCCGTCAGCCTTTGCTCTATGGCTTCGGCAAGCCCGGCGTGATCCTTCACGCCCCAGATGAGATCCGCCTCGGGAAGCTCGGCTTTAAGCTCGTCATAGTACCTCTCGGTGAGGCATCCGCAGACGACGAGCAGGCGGCAGTCGCCGTTTTCGCGGTACTTCGCCATCTCGAAAACGGTATCGAGCGAATCCGTCTTGGCGCTCTCTATGAAGCCGCAGGTGTTGACGATTATGACCTCCGCGCTTGCGGGATCGTTCACGGGAACGAATCCGCGGGCTTCGAGCTCGCCCAAGATCTCCTCGGAATCGACGCGGTTTTTGGAACAGCCGAGGGAGACCATACCGACTCTTGCTTTCACCATGGCTTATTCCGCTCCTCCGCCGAACAGCTCCGCATAGCCGGCTTCGTCGATGAGCACCTTGCGGGGTTTGCTCCCGTCAAAGCCGGAGACCAGCTTCATCTGCTCCATTATGTCTACGAGCCTCGCCGCCCTCGCATAGCCGACTCTAAGCCTTCGCTGTATCATCGAAATGGAGGCGGAGCCCGAATCCATTACTATCCTTACGGCGTCGGGCAGGAGCTCGTCCTCCTGCTTGCCGTTGCCCTGACCGGTGCCGCCGGTCAGCTCGGGTATGGCGTTGAGAACGTTCTCATCCTTTTCGGACTGGTACCCGCTTTCGGTGAAGAACTGCATCACGCTCTCGACCTCCTCGTCGGAAACGTAGGCGCCCTGCGCCCTCGTGGGCTTTGCCGCGCCGTTGGGGTGGAAGAGCATATCGCCGTGGCCGAGAAGCTTTTCGGCTCCGCTGGTATCGAGTATGACGCGGGAGTCTATCGCGCTGGAGACAGCGAATGCGATCCTGGAGGGGATGTTCGTCTTGATAAGGCCGGTGATAACGTCCACCGAGGGGCGCTGTGTGGCGACGATAAGATGTATGCCAGCCGCCCTGCCGAGCTGCGCTATGCGGGTTATGGATTCCTCGACCTCCTTGGCGGAGACCATCATCAGGTCCGCGAGCTCGTCTATTATGATCATGAGGCGGGGCATGCGGTCCTCGGGCTTTTCCTGAAGGGCGTTGAACCTCGTGAGGTCGCGCGCGTTGACTTTGCCCATCTTGTTATAGCGCTGTTCCATCTCGTTGCAGGCCCATTTGAGCACTCCGGAGGCCTTCTTGGCGTCGGTGACGACCTGGCAGTAGAGATGCGGAACGGGCGCGAATATCGAAAGCTCTACGACCTTCGGATCTATCAGTATCATCCTGACCTCGTCGGGCGTGGACTTGTAGAGCGTACTCAATATGATGCTGTTTATGCAGACGGATTTACCGGAGCCCGTCGCGCCCGCTATAAGCATATGAGGCATCTTCTCAAGATCCGCAATAACGGGTTTGCCGTCTATGCTCTTGCCGAGCGCGAACGTGAGGGGAGAGGAGGAAGAGGAGAATTCCCTCGTATCCAATACCTCCCTCAGACGGACCATGGCGGTGCTCTTGTTCGGGATCTCTATGCCGACCGCGGCCTTGCCGGGTATGGGCGCCTCGATCCTGACTCTGGGCGCGGCAAGCGCGAGCGCTATATCGTTGCTCAGGGCGGTTATCCTGTTGACCCTGACGCCCTGCGCGGGCTGCAGCTCAAACCTCGTCACGACGGGGCCGACGACGATGTTTACGACCTTGGCGTTGATATTGAAGCTCGCCAGCGTGTCCGTCAGCAGCTTGCCCTTATCGTAGGGGGAATCGTTCGCAATGGCCTCGCTTCGGTCGGCCTTCTTCAAAAGGGAGAGGGGCGGCTTCTGATAGATCTTGACGGCGGGTGGCTTGGCAATCTCCTCAGCGGGAACGGAGATCTGCCCGTCCGCGGGATCGGCCGCTTTGCCCTCTGCGGGAGCTCCCTCGTCGGGGAGGTTCTCGGCGGCGGGCTTATCTTCCTTATCGTCCGCAGTACCGTAATCGGGCGTGAACTGGTACGTCTCGAAGGGATCGTACTCCTCGATGGGAGGAATGGGCTCGGGCTCGTCCTTCTTGATGGGGGAGTAGCTTATATCGCCGTACATGGCCGTATCCCTGGGGAGCGAGCCGGAGGTGGGAAGGAAATCGAGCGAGGGCTCTGTACTGCTGACGGGCGCGGCTTCGCTTATGACGGTGTTGAGATCGGATTCCTCAACGCGCATGCGATTGTGCCTTCTGCGCTTGCCCGTGAAGGTCTCGGAAAGGGTATCGCCGCCTTCGCCGAGCTTGAGATCCTGCGCTTTGGCGGCAGGAACGTCCGTCGGGGTAAGCTCTTCCGCAGCGGCGGGCCTTCTGCGCCTAACGGGCGTTTCGTCCTCGCCGACCGTCTCGTTTATGAGCCTTGCCTTGCGGCGATCCTCGATCGCGTCGACCTTGGCGATGACCTTCCTGCCCGCGGATCTGATGGAGATCTTCGTCACGAGAAGCAGGAGCACGAGCGCGATCGCCGCAAAGAGCACTATCGCGCCGCTGACGGAGACCAGCTTGCCCAGAGCAAAGCAGGGAACAGCGGAGAGCAGTCCGCCGCCCCGGCCCTCCATGCCGAGCACGTAGCCGTCGGTCACGTATTCCTTGAAGCCGAGGGGCCCCAATACCGTCGTGGAAAGATGGATTATGCAGTTGATGCTGAATATCACGAGGAGGCACATCGCGATCGCGCCAGTGCCTACCTGCCGCCTGGGCAGGGCGATCAGCACGACGCCTATCGCGATCAGAACTATCGGCATTGCGTACTGGATAACGCCCACCATGCCGAACATGAACGAGACCACGCTCTCGAAGACCGCGGCCGTCCTGCCGTAGGTGAGTATCGCCATTACGAGCCCGATTGCGATGAGTATGACGCCGACGATCTCGTCAACGCGGTCGGCGGGGAGCTTTTCACGCGGGGCCTTCGCCCTCGCCGCCGCGGCGCGGGAACGCGAGCCCGCGGTATTTCTCGCGGAAGCAGAGGGACCCGATGACCTGCCTCGGCCCGACGAACGACTGCTTTGGCTCCTTGAGGAAGCGGGGGGAGTCCGCCTGACGGAAGCGGTAAGCTCCCTCGGCTTTGAGCCGGAGCTCCCCGAGCTCTTTTTCTTCTTTTTCTTGGTATCTGCCATTTGTTACTCCTTCGGTTCTTCCGGCTCATCCATGCTGATGAGCTCCCTTGCTATATCGAATTTGAGGTATTTGTATTCGTCGGCGGTGGGTATCTCCACCATGACCAACACGAGGAGCTCGTCCTCCTCGGGAACGTCCACGCGGAAGCCCACGAACCACGAGATCTCGCGCGCCTTTTCGGAGCCTATCTCCGCGGTGCCCGTCTTGCCCGCAACGGTGCAGCCCCTCGCCCTGAGGCGGCGGCCCGTGCCGTTATACTCGCGGCTCATGATGTTCTTCATCATGGGCAGAAGCGTCTCGATCGTGCCCTCTTCGAAGGCGTCCTCGATCCAGATCCCGCTCTCGAAGGTCTTGATGGGCTTGTACTCGATGCCTTCCGTGCGGTAGAGCGCCTTGGAGACGCGGGGAACGGGGATGTCCCCGTTATGACGGAAGGCGCAGTACATGGTCGCGAGCTGCAGGGGGGATATCGTCACCTGGCCCTGACCGTAGCCGGTCTCCGCGATGCTTCGGAGGTTCCAATAATTGGGATCGTCGAACTTGACCTTGAGCGTGGATCTTGCAACGCTCAGCTCGAACGGGAAGCTCTGCTCGAACCCTATGCGGCGCAGATACGCGAAGAAGTCGTCCTCGCCCATCATAAGCGCGAGATTCGCAAAATAGATGTTGTCAGAGTGGAGCAGACAGTTCGCCATGTTCATGGGCTCAGTGCGCTTCTTCAGCTCGGTGCGCTTTATGGGCGGCCATACCCATCTGCCGTATTCCGTGGGCGTCCAGTAGTCGTCCACTATCTTGCCCTTGAATATGTAATCCGGAGTCACGGTCCCAAGCTCCAGAGCGGCCGCGGCGGTGAACGTCTTCATAGCGGAACCGGGGGCGTAAAGGCCCAGCGTGTCCCTGTTCTGGAGGGGCTTGTTGGCCTGCTTGGAGATCTTGTCGTAGTATTCCGCGTTCGCGGAGATGGCGATCTGATTGAGGTCGTAGGAGGGATAGGAGACGAGCGCCTTCACTTCGCCGTTCGTCGGGTTCATCACTACTATCGCTCCCGCCGTATCGTCGCCCCAGAGCACGAGGTCGATAAGCTGTTCGGCGCGCTTCTGAAGCTTAAGATCTATCGTAAGATGCAGATCGGGACCGTCCTCAACGGGCTTCTTGTAGACGGTGGACACGAGCTCGCCGTTTTCGTCCCTTATAGTGACGGTGAGCCCGTCCTTTCCGCGGAGCACGGATTCGTATGCCCTTTCAAGGCCGGAACGGCCGACTATCGAATGCACGGTATAGAGGCCGTCGGTCTCCGTCCTGCCCTCGTTCAGGGAGGCGAGCTCGCTCTCCTCCACGTAGCCGACGTAGCCTATCGTGTGGGCAAGCAGCTCGCCCTGCGGATAGTACCTGTAAGTGCCGTAGTTTTTTATCATGTACGCGCCCTCGAGCTCGTCTATGCCCTGGTGCACGTCGGGAGAGAGCTCCTTCTCGCTGTACTGGGCGAGGAGCACGGTCTTTCCGGCGGCCTTCTCGAGCTTCTCGGCTATCTCCTCGGGAGTCATGCCGAGTATTTCGGCGGCGGCGGCGCAGAAAGCGTCGGTATCCTGTATTGCGTCCTTGTCCGCTACGGCGGCGCTCGTCGTGACGGTCTGCGCGAGCAGCTCGCCGCTTGCCAGTATGTCGCCCCTCTTGGCGGCGATCCTGTTGACGCGGACGGTGCTGCCCCAGGTCATGCCGGGGAATATCAGCGCGGGCGTCCAGAGAACGCGCCTGTGATCGTCCTCGCGAACGAGCGTCATCTCGTATTCGTTCGTGAGCACGCCCGCGATCTTGGTCTCGTAGGAAGCGCTGTACTTGACGGTCAGCGTGTCGCCGTCCTCCTCCTCGGAGAGCTTTTCATAGCTGACGGCGGTCACGCCGAGGGCTGAGAATATCGATTCGTATTTCTTGATGAACGCCTCGGCGGTAATGTACTCGTCGGGCTTTTGAGTTGCGTTCGGATCGGGAGTGACCTCAACGCCCATCCTTTCGGGTTCGGCGGTGGGCACGGGTGTGGGCTCGGTGGTGCTGACCTTGGAAAGATAGGAATAGGCCGCGCTGAAATCAAGGGCGCAGACGGCGTCCATGAACTTTTCGAAGCAGTCCGGATCCATCAGCTCCGGACGCTTCGCTCTGCACCCCGCGACGGAGAAAAGCGTCGCCAGGATGAGCAGTACTGCCAATGCGGATTTATATAAACTTCTCATAATTGCACCTCTTGCGGGTATTTTATACCAATTATATTATAACCGAGGATGATGAAACTGTAAAGCTTAAAATATCAAAGCGATAAAAAATGGCGGAAGCTGCGCTTCCGCCATTTGCTTCGGTTTTGCAACCGATCATTTCTTTATTCCGAAGGCCTTCTGCTCCTTCAGCACTACGTCGTGCGCGCCGCCCTCCACGATGCTGGTGGGGGAGACGAGCGTGAGCCTTGCGGTCTTTCTCAGCTGCTCTATCGTGAGCGAGCCGCAGTTGCACATGGTGGAGCGAACCTTCGCGAGGGTAACGACCACGTTGTCGTGCAGGGAGCCCGCATAGGGAACGTAGGAGTCGACGCCCTCTTCAAAGGAGAGCTTCGAGCCTCCGCCCATGTCGTAGCGCTGCCAGTTCCTCGCCCTTGCGGAGCCCTCGCCCCAGTACTCCTTCATGTAGGAGCCGTTGACCATGACCTTGTTGGTGGGGCTCTCGTCGAACCTCGCGAAATAGCGGCCGAGCATGCAGAAATCGGCGCCCATCGCGAGTGCGAGGGTGATGTGGTAATCCATAACAATGCCGCCGTCCGCGCAGATGGGGATATAGACGCCGGTCTTCTCGAAATACTCGTCGCGGGCCTTGGCGACCTCCATGACGGCGGTGGCCTGACCGCGGCCGATGCCCTTGGTCTCGCGGGTTATGCAGATGGAGCCGCCGCCGATGCCGACCTTGACGAAGTCCGCGCCGGCCTCTGCGAGGAACATGAAGCCCTCGCGGTCGACGACGTTGCCCGCGCCGCACTTGACGGTGTCGCCGTACTTCTCGCGGATGAAGGCGAGCGTCTTCGCCTGCCAGGCGGTGTAGCCCTCGGAGGAGTCGATGCAGAGCACGTCGGCGCCCGCCTCAACGAGGGCGGGGACCCTCGTCTCGTAATCGCGGGAGTTGATGCCCGCGCCTACGACGTAGCGCTTGTTGTGATCGAGCAGCTCCATGGGGTTCTCCTTATGCACGTCGTAGTCCTTGCGGAACACGAACGCGACCATGTTGCCGTCCTTATCTATTATGGGAAGGGAATTCAGCTTGTGATCCCAGATGATGTCGTTTGCTTCCTTGAGGGAAACGCCCTCGGGCGCGGTGACGAGACGCTCGATGGGTGTCATGAAATTCTTGACCTTCTCGTCCATCGAGATGCGGCTTATGCGGTAGTCGCGGCTCGTGATAACGCCGAGCAGCTTGCCAGTGGAGGAGCCGTCGTGCGTGACGGCGACCGTCGAATGGCCGGTCTTCTCCTTGAGAGCGACGAGATCCGCAACGGTCTGCTCCGGAGTGACGCAGGAATCGCTCACCGAGAAGCCCGCCTTATAGGCCTTGACCTTGCGCACCATGGCGGCCTGATTCTCGACCGACTGGGAGCCGTAGATGAAGGAAACGCCGCCTTCGCGCGCCAGAGCCACGGCGAGCGTATCGTTGGAGACGGACTGCATTATAGCGGAAACGAGGGGAATGTTGAGCTTTATGGGCGCTTCCTCGCCCCTGCAGAATTTCACAAGGGGCGTTTCAAGGCTCGTGTTCTGAGGAGTGCACTCCTCGGAGGTGTAGTTGGGAATGAGCAGGTACTCCCCGAAAGTATGGGAGGGTTCGTCATAGATGAACGGCATGTATCGTTTGCTCCTTTCGAGTTATTCTGCGAAATCAGATCTTGCGCCTCACTACCGTGTGCGCGATTATCCCGTCAACGTAGTACTGACGGGAGTACATGACGGGCATACCTTCGAAATCATAATCCACCTCGTCCATATAGAGGAGGGGAGTCCCGTCCGGAACGCCGAGCCTTTTCGCTACCTCGCCCCTTGCGAGAACGGGACGGATCTCCGTCACGTCAAGGTAGGCGTCCTTGTTGCAGTATTCCTTGAGGAAACTGAATATCGGCTTCTCAAGCTCGGTCTTTTCGTAATCGATGCGCCTTATCAGCGCCTTGGGGATGTAATCCTCGCAGTAGATGGCGGGCTTCCCGTCGGAAGTGACGATGCGGGAGACGAGAAGCATCTCGTCCGTCCTGCCTATGCCGAGCTTTGCCGCCGCGGTCACGGAGAGCATTCCGCACACCCTCAGGAGCTTCTCCGCGGGGGTGTGGCCCGAACGCGCTATCATGTCCATGAACTCTATCTCGAGATCCATGCGGACGGGCACGTTGAGAACGTGGCGGTTGATGATGGTGCCTACGCCCTGCCTGCGGCTTATGAAGCCCTCGCGCTCAAGCTCGGCGAGTGAATCGCGAAGCTGCGTGCGGCTGATGTTGAGCGTCTCCGCAAGCACGGACTCGCGGGGAAGACGGTCTGCGCCGCGGTAGCAGCCGAAGCGCATCTCGTTCAAAAGATGCTCCTGAATATTGTGCTCGGTGAGCCGAGCGCTGTCCGGTATCGCGTCCACGGAACGATCCTCCAATTGGTATTACCTATTTTGAAAATAATACCACTTGAGAGGGCTTCTGTAAAGGGGTAAAAAGGCATATATTTTTTAGAAAAACCGTTGTTTACGCCTTCCTCTCGGCTGCGAGCTTAGCAATACGCGCAAAGTCGTTTTCCGTGAGCGTTTCGGCCCTCGCCGCGGGGGAGAGGCCCGCTTCCTCTATGAGCCGCGCGGTCTCGCTCTTGCCAAGGCCGAGCGCGGAAAGATTGTTGAGCAGCGTCTTCCTGCGCATCGCGAAGGCGCATTTCACGACGGCGGCGAAGCCCTCGGGAAGGTCTTCGGCCTTTCTGTCGAATATAAGCACGGAGGAGCTTACCTCCGGCTGGGGGAAGTACGAAGCGGGCGAAAGCTCGAGCAGGGGGGAGATATCGAAAAGGTACCTCGCCATAACGGTGAGCGGCACGTAGTTTTTATCCCCCGGCAGGGCGGTGAACCTTTCGGCGGCCTCCTTCTGCATCATAAGCACCATGCGGGAGATCGGGAGCCCGCTCTGGACGAGCCTCGCGCAGATGGGGCTCGTTATGTAATAGGGCAGATTGCCGACGGCTGTGATGCTTCCTAAGCCCAGGCTTTCATGTATCTTTTTAAGATCCGCCTTGAGAAAATCGGCGTTCACGACGAGCGCGTTTTCGGGCAGATCCCCGCTCAGGATCCCGCAGAGCGCGGCGTCCAGCTCGACAGCCGCAAGCGGCAGCCCGGTCTTTGCAAGGGGGAAAGTCAGCGCGCCGAGGCCCGGGCCTATCTCCAATATGGGCAGGCCCTTTTCCGACGCGGCTTTGACTATCCTCTCTATCGCGGCTTCGTCCGTGAGGAAGTTCTGCCCCAAAGCCTTGTTGGGCTTCAAGCCGTATTGCGTTATCGCGTCCTTCGCGCCCGTCATGTTGTTTCCTTTCGTCAGTTGATGTAAAGCCCCTTGGGCAGATGATTCTTCATTACGCCGTCGACGGCCTTGCCATAGCCTATGGGGAAGGAACCGCCGCCCGCCCTGACCGAAACGGCCGACCAGCCGCGCCAGCCCTCGGGGCAGGGGACGGTGTTGCCCGCCATGAACGCCGTGAGCATGGGATCGTCGGGCGAAAGAACAAGCTCGCGGCGGTATTTTTGACCCATGGCCGCCATAAACAGGGAGTGCTCGGGCTCAAGGCGGTTCTTTCTCAGAGACGCGATCTCCGTGCCGACGGAGAAGGGATGCAGCCGCATGACCGCCTCGGGCATATCCTCGGGGACGAGACGGAGCCTGTCCCATGAACGGAAAACTGTCCCGTCCGGGAGAGGGCCGCCGAGCAGGCTCTCGACGAGATCGGAGAGCAAGGCGAGCGTCTTTTTATCCCTCTCGGGCGCGATCCGCCTGTATTCCGCAATGCGCGGCTTTTCGCCGCCGCGCCGCAAACGGCATACGAAATGCCCTTCGCCGACGGAGGTATGGGGGTAGAGCCTTTCCATATGCTCCACCGTGTAATCGCCGTGGCTTTCGATAAACTTTTCTATAACTCCCTCGTTTTCCTCGTGGGAGAAGGTGCAGGTCGAGTAGACGAGCGCGCCGCCCTCTGCAACGCATTTTTGCGCGCTTTCGAGTATGAGGCTCTGCCGCTCGGCGCAGGCGGAAACGTGCTCGGGCGACCATTCTGCGACGGCCGTTTCGTCCTTTCTGAACATGCCCTCGCCGGAGCAGGGCGCGTCGACGAGCACCACGTCGAAAAACTCGGGCAGCTCCCGCGCCACGTCCTCCGGCTTTGCGGAGATCACGGCGGCGTTCGTCACGCCGAGGCGCTCTATATTGTACGTGAGGGGCCACGCCCGCTTGGGAACTATTTCATTGGAGACGAGCAGCCCTCTGCCCTTCATGCGCGCGGCGACCCCGCCGGATTTGCCGCCCGGCGCGGCGCACATATCGAGCACGCGCATGCCGCTGTCGTCGACGCCGCTCTCGCGGACCGCGCTCATAGCGGAGGGCTCCTGCATATAGAAAAGCCCCGCCGCGTGATAGGGATGGCTGCCGACGTTCGCGGCGGCTTTCAATATGAACCCCTCGCCTAAAACGCCGGTTTCCTCAAGCGGCCAGGGAGAGATATTAACGAACTCCTCGGGGGAGATTTTGAGCGTATTTACCCGAAGCCCCCTTTTGGGAGGCTCCTCGTAACAGGCCATGAACCCGGGGAACGAATCCCCGAGCTCCGCCTTCATTCTTTCGATGAATTTTGCGGGCAATTCGGTCATTTCCGGTTCAGCGGGCCGAGCCCCATGGTATAGCGGATTATTATCAGCACGTCCGCTGAGGTATAGCTTCCGTCGCCGTTCAAGTCGCCGACGGAAAGATCGAGATCGCTTTCGCCTATAAGGCTCATCGTGTAGCGGAGCAGAAGCAGCGCGTCGGTATTGTTGACGGCTCCGTCGCCGTTAACGTCCCCAAGCAGAGGATCGGGCGGCACGGGATCCTCCCCCGTGAAATGCGCCGTCCAATGCTGCTCGTCTCCGCCGAATTCAACGGCGTATTTCTGATCCGAGGAGAGCTGCGTTTCTCCCGAATACCAGCCGATGAAGCTCTCGCCCTCGGCCGCGTTGGCCCTCGTGTAGAGCTGCCAGTGATCCGTTTCGTAGAGGCAGGTCGTGCCGATATAGCCGTTGCCCGAGGCGTCGAGCACGAAGCTCGCTCCGCCGTTGAACACGCGAAGGTCGAGACGCCTCAGCCTGTTATTGAACGTGCTGAGCACTACGAGCGAATCCAGCATCGTCACATCCAGCTCGGCAATAAGATTGTTCCTGCAGGTGAGCTCGGTAAGAAGCGGACAGCGGGAAACGTCCAGCGCGGTTATCTGATTGCCGCCGCACCTGAGCACGGTCAAAAGCGGGCAGCCGGAAACGTCAAGCGCGGTCAGCAGATTGCCGGAGCAGTCGAGGCTCGCAAGCTTCGGATTGTTCGAAACGTCCAACTCCGCGACTTGGTTCTGCTTGAACCAGAGCAGCTCGAGCTCCGGGCAGCCCGAAACGTCAATGGAGGTCAGCTTTGCTCCGGTAAGGTTCACGGTCTTCAATGCGGAGCAGCCTTCGAGGATAACGCCCGTAACGAAGCAGTCCGAGGCCGAGACGGAAGTCAGCCCAACGCAGTCTGCAAGGTCAAGGCAGCCGTCGATATTGTAGCCGAGATCCTCCATCTCTATCGAGGCGAGCCTGCCCGCTTCGTCCCAAGTGCAGCTGGTCCATGTGGAGGGATCGTTCGCGTCGTAGCCCGAGCCGTTGGCCGCCTGCCCGTTTGAAAACGGGGATGGGCCGTGTATCTCGAAAAAAGCCCTGAGTTTCTGAACGTCGTGCTCGTTATATGAGGAAGCGGCCGCGCGGCCCCTGACTGAAAAGCCGGGGAAAAGAGGCAGTATCAGCAGTATGGCCGTTATTATCGCGGCGGCGGATCGGAAAGAATGCTTCATTGAAGTGGCTCCCGTGAAATTGCTGTCTTCTATTATAAAACACGGCGGCGGCAAGGTCAACCCGGGAAAAGACGGAAGGGACCGGGCGGCGTCAAAAAAGCCCGCTTTTTCAAGCGGGCTTTCAAGTCAACATCATATTAGAAGCAATTTTTTGTTATTCTGCAACGTAGGGCAGAAGAGCTACCTGACGCGCGGTCTTGATGGCCTTGGCGAGGGTCCTCTGATGCTCGGCGCAGACGCCGCTCATACGGCGGGGCATGATCTTGCCGCGCTCGGTGATGAACTTGCGGAGACGGGCGGTATCCTTATAATCGATATGCTCGACCTTATCTACACAGAACTGACAGACCTTGCGCCTGGACTTCTTGGGACGGGGCTTCATCTTACGATCTTCCATGGAAGTTTCTCCTTTCAAAAAATCAGAATGGCAAATCGGAATCGGTTATCTCGGTGAAACCGCCGGCTACGTCGCCGAACGCGGTGCCATTGAGATTATCGGCGGGGGCGGAATTATCGTTGTTCCAGCCCTGGCCCTGCTGACGCCTGTCGTATCCCATGGGAGCGCCCTGCTGGGGCTGCTGATAGCCGCCGCTCTCGCGGGGGGAGAGGAACTCCACCTCGTCTGCGGTGACCTCGAGGGAAGCGCGGAGCGTGCCGTCCTTGCCCTCGAAAGCCCTTGCGGAGACTTCGCCGACGACGCAGACCTTCTTGCCCTTCGTAAGGAAGCGGGCGCAGTTCTCGCCGAGCTGCCTCCAAGCGGCAACGCGGAAGAAATCGGTCTGGCGGTCATCCTTATTGGAATTGTAACGGCGGTTTACGGCGACCGTAAACGTGCATACGTTGATGCCCGAGGGGATGGTACGAAGCTCGGGGTCAGCTGTGAGATTTCCGATTATGGTAAGTTTATTCATTACGGTTCCTTTCTAACAGACGAATGATCAGGCGCGGCACTCAACGACGTAGCGCATGATGCGTTCATCATTCTTAAGGTTACGCTGGAGCTCGGCGGGCACCGCACCGGGAGCCGCAAAGAGTACCAGAACGTAGTAACCCTCGGTCTGATAGTTGATGGGGTACGCAAGACGGCGCTTGCCCCACTCGTCTATCTTCTCGATCTCACCGCCGTTATCGGTGATGACGCCGGCAAACTTCTCGACGACGGACTTGGTCTCCTCCTCGTTCAGTTCGGCATTGATGATGTACAGAGTCTCATACTTATTCACGTTTTTCACCTCCTTGTGGTCTGATGACCCCATCGCGCGGATGGGGTAAGTATGGTGTTGACATGCAATTATAACACAACCCATCTGCGGAAACAATACCGAAAACCCGCAGTTTTACAGTATATTTTGAGCGCGAAAGCAAATCCGCGCTGTACACGCGGGCTTTTTTGATGTAAAATATCCGTAATAAATCAAATGGGAGGCAGGCATGAGCCTTATCGCGATCATACCCGCGTCGGAACAGAGGACCACGAACTGGTCGGGCGGGACCACAACGGAGCTTTTCATATGGCCCAAGACCGCCTCGTATAAAGAGCGCCGCTTCGATTTTCGCATAAGCACCGCTGTTGTGGAGGACGAGGAATCCGTTTTCACGAGGCTGGAGGGAGTCAAGCGCTTCCTCACCCCGCTCTGCGATGGCTTCGATCTGACCGTCAACGGCAGGAACGTAAGCCTCAAAAGGGGCGGCGTTCTGGAGTTTTCGGGCGAGGACGAGGTCGCCTGCAGGGGCAGGGGAAGGGATCTAAACCTGATGCTTAAAAACGCCGACGGGGAAATGAGGATCGTCCGCGGCGGATTTACCGTGCCGGAGTGCACGTTCGCGTTCGCTTTCGCGGACGAGCCCTGCCGGCTCAGCTCGGGCGAAATAAAAAAAGACCTCCCCGCAAGGGCGTTCGCAATGCTCGAAAAGGGCGGATACTTTGCTGAAGGCGAGCTCGTGCTCTTCACGATAAACGTCAAAAAATCGAAGAATATACAAAAGGGCGATTTTTCGATTGACAGAGTCGCGGAGATATTATATAATAAGCGGGATAAGAAACCCGAACAGGAGGCAAGACCTATGGGCAGAACGATAATCACAATAAGCCGTCAGTTCGGAAGCGGCGGCAGAACGATCGCTAAGGCGGTCGCGGAGAAGCTCGGCTATGCCTATTACGACAGGGAGATCATCGAAAAGGTATCCGAGATGACCGGCTTCGCTCCCGAATACATCGAGGAGAACGGCGAGTACGCTCCCGGCAAGACCATATTCTCCCTCGCGGGGTCGTTCCTCGGCTCCAGCAGGGCGATGGGCGGCATGAGCGCATACGATTATCTCTGGGTCATGCAGAGGAACGCCATACTCGAGGTAGCGGACGAGGGGCCCTGCGTCATCGTCGGCCGCTGCTCCGATTACATCCTGAAGGACAGGGAGGACGCGCTCCACGTGTTCATCCACGCCCCCATGGATGCGAGGGCGAAGCGTATCGTCGAAAAGTACGGCGAGAGCGACAAGAGGCCCGAGGAGCGCCTCAAGGAGAAGGACTCCAAGCGCAGCGTGAACTACAAGCATTTCACGGGCAGGGTATGGGGCGACTGCCGCAATTACGATATCTGCCTTAACAGCGACGTCGTCGGCATTGAAAAATGCGTCGATATAATTGCCGATCTTGCCAAGTCCGCCGACCACAGGACGAAATTCGAAGAGGGCGAGAGGGAGAAGTACGTCGGCCTTGATATGGATCAGGCCTGATCCGCGCCCGGCCTTATCACGCTCCATTCCGCGGCAAGCTGTTCAAGGCTCTTCGCCGCGTTCGCCGGGCTCGTCGAGGGCAGGGCGAAGGCGTGGATCCCCGTTTCGGGATAAACGTATTTTTCATAGCAGGCATGGGAGGTCTTCCCGTTGCAGAATATCTTTTCTATCGGAGCTTCATTCAGAAGCTCCGATATTTTATTCGGCGTGACGTCCCTTATGCTGGAATCCGAAGACCCCTCTATCGAGCACGAGGCGATCGAATCCCAAAGCGCGACGCCGTGATCGAGCAGGAAGCGCTTCCTGCCCTCGATATCCTGCGGGACTTCCTCCCCGAAAACGAGGCCGAGCACCTTCCAGAAACGGTTGCGCTTATGCCCGTAAAAGAACATGACCTCCCTTGAGGCGGCGGAGGGGAACGAGCCCAGTATCAGCACGCGGGAGCGCTCGTTGTAAACGGGCGGGAACGGATGCGAGAGGCGATCCCTTTGCATATTGCTTTCTCCTTTTGAAACGATGGGGAATTATCCTTCAAAAACCAATGCCGACAGGCGATACCCGTCGGCATTGGTTTTATCTGTATCCGATCAATTAATACCCAGTATGTATTTCCAGAGCCTTGCAACGTCGGAGGAATCCGCGCTGCCGTCCTCGTTCATATCCGCGTTGACGAGCCCCTGAGCGGTGAGCTCAGCTTTTCGGAGAATGTAAGCATAGAATGTTGTAACGTCGTCGAAATCGACCTTTCCGTCGCAGTTGGCGTCGCCGAGCAGCCTGCCCGTGGGCGCGGGCTCGTAAAGCGCGGTAACGGTAAGATCGGACTTCACGCAGCTGTAATCCTTGTCCCAACCAGTGAAGACGTAGCCTTCCCTGACGGGATCGTTCGGAGCTTCGGCGGCTTCGCCTTCGTTGACCTCCTGCTCCTTGAGCACCGTTCCGTTCCAGTCGACGAACGTGACGGTGTAGGTGTTGACGGGGGTATCGCCCGAATTGAATACCCATACGTCGATGGGTGTCAGCGTGTCGATATAACCGCCCGCCGAACCCGTGCCGAGCTGGCCGTATCTGTTTTCACCGGCTACGAAGAGCTGGCCGGTCACGGAGAGCGCGGCGGTCAGGCGGTTGCCGCAGTTGACGGCGACGTACTGCCCGGGAGTCTGAATGAAGGAGGAATTGGAAGCGGTGTAGCCGGAGGTGGTTCCGCTGCCGAAGCAGCCGTGATAATTGCGTCCGCAGAACCAAAGCGAGCCGTCCGTCTTTATTACGCCTGTATGATCCATGCCCGCGCTGACCTGCGCAACGCCCGTCAATACCCGAACGGGCTTTATCTGATCGGTGGTGTTCCCGTTGCCGAGCTGACCGTAGGAATTGCTGCCCCAGGTCCAGAGAGTGCCGTCGTTCTTGATGGCGCAGACGTGATCGCCCATAACGCTGACGGTGAACACGTCGGTCAGAACCTGAACGGGAGTCTTCTTGTCGGAGTGCTGAGAATCGTTGTTGCCGACCTGGCCGTTGGAGTTTCGGCCCCACATCCAAAGAGTGCCGTCCGTCTTTACGGCGGCGCTCACGCAGTTGCCCGCGGCGGCGTATGCGACGTCCGTCAGTATCTGCTTTGCGGTGTAGCATGCGGTGGTCGTATTGTCGCCGATCTGACCGCTGCCGTTTTCGCCGTAAGCCCAAAGAGTGTTGTCGTTCTTGACGTACAGCAGATGGTTAAAGCCCATAGCGGCAGAGCGCACCTTATTTGCGAGCACTATGGGGGCAGCGGTGGCCTCGCCCGTGGAGGGCATGCCGGAGGAGCCTCCCGTGCCGTACCACACCTGGCCGACGATGGAGAGCGTGCCGTTCTTTATGAACAGGGTGCTCTTTCCGTTCGCATAAACGGCGGAGACCCCGCTCGCGAAATTGTAGGGAGTGGGGGTGTTGGTGGAGCCCATACTGCCGTTGCCTATCGGCCCGTTGTAGTTGTAGCCCCATGCGTAACCCAACCCCTCGGGCTGTATGGCCGCGCTGTGCGTGTCGCCCATATCGAAGCTTGCCCACTCGTGCGAGAGCTCAAGCGGAAAGCTAACGTCCGCCGAGCTTAAAACGGGAACGGCGAAAAGAACGGCGGCAAGAAGTATTGATAAAAGCTTTCTCATCGAAGAGGCCTCCTGATCTGACTAAACTTTATTTTATCACTTTTCCAAACCGCGCACAATAAGCAAAACGCTCCGCGAAGTAAAAAAACAACAAAAAACTTCCGCGTCCTCGGGCGCGGAAGTTAAAACGGGAACGATCCTTACGCGAGCGATCCCGACACGGTGAGCTTTGCTCTGCCCGGTATCACGGAAACGCTGCCGTCCGAGCCTGCGGGGAACGCCGCCGCGGGCACGGTGATTACCCCCGCCGCCGTCGCGAACGCGCCGGTGCTCTCGTCGTAGGTGTAGCCCGTGGGCGAGGAGAGGGGCTGGCCGTCGAGCGTGACATCGATGTTCTTGAGCACGGGATCGAAATCGTCGGAAAGAACGAGGTTCGCGTCCGCCTCTGCGGGAGCGCTGCCCGTGTTCTCGATGACGAAGTCATAGGTGAGGCTGCCGTTTTCCATAACGGAAGCGGGAGTTACGGATTTGGTAACGGAAAGCTGAGGCGCCGAAACGGGCGCGACGGCGCACGAAGCCGAAACGGGGGAGCCGAGACCGCCGCCCGTAACCACCGCCGTGTTCTTGATCGAGGAGCCCGCGGCAAGCGGCGCAAAGCCGTTCGCCATGGTCTTGTAGGTGATGAGCGCGTTGCCGAGCGCGGGAACGTCGATACCGGTGAACACGAGCTCGTCTCCCGCTGTCGCCTGGGGCGCCTCCTGCAAAAGACCGTTCACGAAGAGCGTCGCCGCCCCGTCGACGAAGGTCAGCGGAACGAGGGAGCCCGTCTCGGTATCGTAAGCGCCGAGATCGTCCGTCACGGTGAGGCCCGTCAGCGGCTGTGCGCCGGAATTGACGAGGCTTATCATATAGGTCACGCTCCCGCCCTGCGTATAGGCGGGCGCGAGAGAGGTCTTCGTCACGGTGAGCGCGCCGAGTATTTCGCCCGTCACGACGTTCGACGGGGTGGTGATGCCGTTATACGAAAGCAAAGCCCGATTTGTAAAGGTTGCCATATTGTCCTCCTTGAATAGATGTGGGGCGTTCGAGTCCCCTTTTCAGAATATGAAACGGCGAAGGACAAGGGTGCATCGGGAAGGGGAGGCCTGTCGAAAGAGAATATTATATATCGTCCGCGCGCGATTTTTTGTTTGCTTTAGCGGACGCCCTGTGCTATAATTAATCGGCAGCTGCCGGTGTGATGGAATTGGCAGACGTGACGGACTCAAAATCCGTTGGTAGCAATACCGTGTGGGTTCGAGTCCCACCACCGGCACCACACCTTATGGGGCCGCCGGCCCCATAAGGTGTGGTATTTTTGTAGGGACTCGAAGCCCCGCAAAAAGGCTGCGGTGCAGCGTTTTTGCGAGGGTAAGGGTTTTTGTGCGGCGAGGATGCGCGGCGCGGAGCGCAAGCAGACCGCCAAGCACAAAAACGAGTCCCACCACCGAGGCTGAGGTATTCTTGGCAGAGAACCGCAAATGCCGCCGGCCCCATAAGGTGTGGTATTTTTGTAGGGACTCGAAGCCCCGCAAAAAGGCTGCGGTGCAGCGTTTTTGCGGAGTACAAAGAGGAAAGCAGTTGCACCAAGGCCCGATGAGCGGGTAACTGATCCCGCAGCACATTTTTCACGTTTTCGATCGAACACTTTTCATAGAATCCCAAGGAGGCAAATATGAGCAAAGAAACAGCACCCGTACGCATTCAGGACGATCTCTATCAGTACGTCAACGGCGAATGGATCAAAAACGCGGTCATTCCCGACGATAAGCCCATCACGGGCGGCTTTTCCTCATTGGAAGAGGACGTCGAGAAGCTCCTCATGGACGATTTCACAAAATTCGCGAGCGGTGAAGAAAAGCCCGATCTTCCTATAATGGAGGACGCCGTCCGCTTATACCGCAAGGCGCTGGACGTGGAAGCCCGCGCCGAGGCGGGAATGAAGCCGATTTATCCTCTGCTTCGGAAACTGAAGAACATAAATTCCGTCGCGGAGTTCAATGATAACATACTCGATCTCTTCTATGCACGAGTGGAGTTCCCATACCAGATCTCCGTAACGGAGGACTGGAAGGATACCTCCCGCTACGCGCTCGTCGTCATGGATCCGGGCCTTTTGCTTCCGGATACTTCTTACTATGATAAGCCCGTCATGAGATTTTACATGATGATGCTGTTGAAGAAGATGGTGAAGAGCCTGCTCAAGTACTCCGAACTCACGCCGAAGGAGCAGAAACAGTATCTCAAGGACACGATCGCCTTTGACGATCTGCTTCGCAGAAAAGCGCTCAGCAGCAGGGAGTATGCGGATTATTACAAGCTTTATAATCCGATGCCCTCGGAAGAGGTCTATAAGCTCTCGTGCGATCTCGACCTTAAGGGCCTTCTTGAAAAGCTCTACGGCGAAGGCGCTCCTTCTATGATCGCGCTGTCCAATCCCCGGTTCATGGAGGCGTTCAAGGATATCTTCAATGAAAAGAACTTTAAGCTGTTCATCCATTGGAGCTACGTAAGGACCATCTATTCTCTCGCGTCGGATCTCTCGCCGGAGATCTATTCCATTTCAAGCCAGTATCTCAACAAGCTGATGGGGATCAAGGCGATGCCGCCGCTTGAAAAGCAGGCGTACAGGTTTGTTTCGGAAATGTTCGATCAGCCCATCGGCGTGTACTACGGCAGGAAATATTTCGGCGAGGCCGCAAAGAAGGACGTCACCGCCATTGTCGAGCAGATAATCGAGACCTACAAGGCAAGGGTCAGCAGGAACGCTTTCCTTGCAGACGAGACCAAACGGAAGGCGATACTGAAGCTGTCCGCAATCAAGGTCAAGATGGGCTATCCGGACAAATACGACCCCTTTTTCGATACGCTGAAGGTCTCGGAGGACGTTTCGTTCTTCGACGCCGTTCAGGATATCCGCTTGAAAAAGCGCAAGCATGAGTTCGAAAGACTGAACGATCCCACCGACCGCGGCGAATGGATGATGCCCGGCCACATGGTCAACGCCTGCTACGATCCCTTCAAGAACGATATCACATTCCCTGCGGCGATCCTCCAGAAGCCTTTCTACTCCTTAGAGCAGAAGAGGGAGGAGAACCTCGGCGGCATAGGCGCCGTCATCGGGCACGAGATCTCCCACGCGTTCGACAACAACGGCTCGCATTTCGATGAGAACGGCAATCTCTTCGATTGGTGGAAGGAGGAGGACTTCAAGACATTCGAAGGCCTCACGAAGGGCATGACCGAGCAGTTCGACGGCATCCCCTTCCACGGCGGCAAGGTCAACGGCGGGCTCGTAGTCTCCGAAAACATCGCCGACAACGGAGGAATGGCCGTCACGCTCGAGATAATGCACAAGCTCGACGATCCCGATTTCAAGGCGTATTTCATCAATTGGGGCAGAATCTGGTGCATGAAGGCGAAGGAGAGCTTTATGAAGCTCCTGCTCACGATGGACGTTCACTCTCCCAACGAGCTCAGGGCCAACATGATGCCCCGCAACTTCAAGGAATGGTACGACGCTTTCGACGTAAAGCCCACCGACAAGATGTACCTCCCCGAGGATAAGCGCATAATAATCTGGTAATACGCAGCGGCGGAAAACAACGAAAAGAAAGGCAGCTCTATGAAGATCGGATTCGATAACGACAAATACATCTCCATGCAGTCGCAGAAGATACTCGAACGCATCGAAAGCTTCGGGGACAAGCTCTACCTCGAATTCGGAGGCAAGCTCTTCGACGACTATCACGCCTCCCGCGTGGTGCCGGGCTTCCGTCCCGACACGAAGATAAACATGCTCGCCAAGCTGAAGGACAGCGCGGAGATAATCCTCGCCATCCATTCCGGCGACATAGAGCGCAACAAGATAAGGAGCGATATCGACATCGCCTACGACCGCGAGGTGCTGAGGCTGATCGACGCCTTCCGGGGCAGGGGGCTGCTCGTTTCCGGCGTCGTCATAACCAGGTACCGCGAGGGCCAGCGGGCCGTCGATTCCTTCGCGGAAAGGCTCGAGCGCCTCGGCGTCAGGGTCTACCGCCATTACCCCATAGAGGGCTATCCCAAAAACCCGAAATTCATCGTCAGCGAGGAGGGCTTCGGCCGAAACGATTTCATCGAGACTTCAAGGCCCCTCGTAGTCGTGACGGCTCCCGGCCCCGGCTCGGGCAAGCTCGCGGTCTGCCTCTCGCAGGTGTATCAGGAGTTCGTCCGCGGGGTCAGGGCGGGCTACGCCAAATTCGAGACGTTCCCCGTCTGGAACCTGCCGCTCACGCATCCCGTCAACCTCGCCTACGAGGCCGCCACGATAGACCTCGACGATATGAACATGATCGACCCGTTCCATCTCGAGGCGTACGGCGTGACGACCGTCAATTACAACAGGGACGTCGAGTCCTTCCCGGTGCTCAACACCATGTTCACCCATATCTACGGCAAATCGCCCTATAATTCTCCCACAGATATGGGCGTCAACATGATAGGCAATTGCATAACGGACGACGAGGTCGTCTGCGCAGCCGCCAAGCAGGAGATAATAAGGCGTTATTATCAGGCCGCCTGCGCGTTCAAGCGCGGCAGGGTGGAGAAGGAACAGGTCTATAAAGCCGAGTTCATAATGAACAGGGCGGGCATCAGCACGGAGGACAGGCCCGTAGTCGCCGCCGCGCTCAAAAGGGCGGAGGAGACCGGCGCTCCCGCAATGGCGATAGAGCTTCCCGACGGCAGGATGATAACGGGCAAAACGGGCTCGATCGTAGGCCCGGCGGCGGGCGCGCTCGTGAACGCCATGAAGGCGCTCGCTGGCATAAATCAGGAGATCGACCTCATCGCGCCCATTGTGCTCCAGCCCATCCGCAATCTCAAGATAAACCATTTCGGAAGCGAGAACCCGCTCCTCCATTCGGACGAGCTGCTCTACGCGCTCTCCATCTGCGCCGCCACGAACCCGATAGCTTCGCTGGCATTGGATCAGCTCCCCAAGCTCCGCGGCTGCGAGGCGCATTCCTCCGTAATGCTCACCAGGGCGGACGCCTCCGTATACCGCAGGCTCGGCCTCAACTGCACGAACGAGCCCAACCTCAACGGAAACAGGCTGTATCTGTAAAAGACATATGAAAAGCGCACCTTGCGGTGCGCTTTTTCTATCAAAGTGTTGTACTTATTGTGATGATTCATTCAATGAAATATAACAATGCCTATAATTAATGTTTGTAAAACCCGACATTAGAATGGGTTACTATAGATTTCTTTGAACGGGCATGTTTCTATGTGTTTTTATACGACCTATAAAATACAGATGATCTTTTATGTGTGATCAGTCATCTTTTCTAGGCACTTTCGACATATTCCCCGTGTTTGCTTATGCTCACCCCCATATTGTCCTTTATCAAAGAAGTCCACGCTCTTGATTTTTTTGCATTGTGTGCACATTACCCAACGTTTTCCTTGCTTATCTCGGGCAGGGCATTCTTTCTGTTCGATTTGCGACAAAACCTCCCTCGGGAAAGGGCAATCAGGATCAGTCCACTTTTCGATCCTTTCCTGATTTCTTTGTTCTTGCTCGCGTTTTTCCTGTTCCCTTTTAAGTCTTGACTGCTCCGCCTCGATCCTGCGCTGCTCTTCCTCTTCTCTAATCAGCTTTTCATGGGCTATTTTCCATTCCTCAAGTTCTCGGCTGCGCTGCTCATCTGCTGCCTTTTTCCGTTGCAAACGCTCTTCATCTTGGCGTTTTCTTTCCTCTTCCGCTTTTTTCCGTTCCTCCTCTTCGCGTTCCGTCCTTATCTCCGGACAAAGCTCCTCGATATAGGAACTTTGCTTATCTTTAATACTGAACAGTGTCAGCTTGTTCTTTGCTCTTGTCACACCCACATAAAACAGGCGTCGTTCCTCCTGTTCGCCCGTGGGATCGTCCTTTGAGTGACTAAAAGGATTCGTCTTTGACGAAGGGAATCTTCCATCATATACGTCAACAAGGCAAACGTGGTCATATTCAAGCCCTTTGCTCGAATGGATCGTCGACAGTATAAGCGCATCAGCCTCGTTCGCGTCACTCCCATTCCTTATCACATTTTCAATTACTGCAACCCTGCCAAGGAAGGCCTTCAGGTTGTTCTCCTGTGCGGCCAACAGTTTAAGCACATCAAGCCGGCTATCCCTTTCAATGTCCCTGCCGGGATAGCACTCCGCATATGCTCGAGCTATCGCGTCTGCAGGGTTTTCTGCCCAATTATATCTCCTCAGGCAATCTATGATTCGCTTGACCGTTCTCATGCCAAAGAAATTCATTTCAGGCTTCTTTAGCATAAAGGGGATCCCGTTCCTCAGCAGCAGATCGATAAGCAAGACCGAGCTTTCATTATCACGGAAAAGGAATGCAGTTTCCCCGTTGCGATACCTCGCTATATCAATCAGCTTATCAAACTGTTCCTTGCGCGATGCTGCTCGAATAAGCTCGATCGGCTCACCGTTGCCTCGGTCAGCAACCATTTCCTTTGTGTATCTGCCCTTATTCTTTGAAATGAATCTCTGGGCAAGCTCTACGATCTGCGCGGTCGACCTGTAATTTCGCTCCATACGGAGTATGTAGGGGTTGACGTAATCGTACCTGAAATTGAGCATTGCCCTCGGGAAAGCCGCTCTGAATCCATAGATGCTTTGATCCTCATCTCCGACCATGAACAGGCTTTGCCCATAGGCGATCATACGTATAATTGCATGCTGTATCTTGGATGTGTCCTGCGCCTCATCAACACAAATATAGTGATATTTGGATCGGATCTCTTTCAGAACAGCCGGCCTTTTCGCCAACAGCTCATGAGCAAACACCATTTGATCATCAAAATCCATGAGGTTTGTTTGACGAAGGAAATTTTGGTATGCTTTGTACATTTTATTCAACTGGGGGTATTCATCTTCCAGCGCTATGATCTGATCCTCTTCGAGCATCAGATTCTTAATGCACCCAATGTACTGGCCGAACTCGATCTTCTCGTTTTCGGTTGCATTATCATGACGGAATCGCTTATATACCCCAGCTAATATCTCCCGCCGCTCGCTCTCTTTGGAGATAAGCCGTCTGACTTTTTTGCCCTTTTGGGCACAAAAGCTAAGATAGATATCGTTACACAGGCTGTTAATCGTCCGAAAGTCGATTCTTTCACCAAGCTCTTTCCCGAACCGTTCGGAGAATCTCTGCCTCATTTCCACTGCAGCATTCTTCGTATAGGTTATAGCCAATATGCTTTCGGGCTGTATTCCCTTGTTTATTACCATGTGCCCGATACGGTTTATCAAAACCGTTGTTTTGCCAGAGCCAGGTACAGCCAGCAGCAGGTTGGCACCCTCAACAGCGAGCAATGCACTTTCCTGCTGCTTGCTCAAATCGATTCCATACTTGTTGCAGAACTCCTCGAATTGCTGATTCTTTTCTACGTCCTCACGATACGGCGCTGCACACTTTCCACCCTCTAAACCAACATATTCAAGGAACTGCTCCCTGGATAGAGGGAGCCCTGTCCGGAATCTCTCGAATCCAAAGATGGAAGCACTTTTTACACGATAGATCGCTTCTTTTTCTTCTTCAGCAATATGGAAAAACAGCTCTATTTCTCCTTTGTTGATATCATAAGCCGAGAAGGTCCTCTTTGGATTCGTCCAAGAAAAAAGGCAAGAATCGCCTTCTTTGATATAGCTGATCTTGCCTTCTTTATATATGTCGGAAATATCAAAAAGCCACACGACCTTGTAATCAAGATTCAAATAGAAATTGTTTCTGTCGTCAAACACTGCAGGCTGCAGTATGCTGTGCTGAAACTCCACAACGGTTCGATCCACAAGCACATCCGCGCGATGACAGACCTTGCCCAGATGAAGGCGAACCTCTTGGTTATCCTTTGGAAACATGCTTTGCCAATTATTATGCCATGGAGATACGTCATAACCATTTGAGCCAGACCGTTCCCATGTATCCTTGCAAACGTGATTCTTTTTGTGAGCAAAATGATGCTGCCTGATCACGCCTTTTTTGACTACCAACGGCGCACCGCAGGAAGGGCAATAGTATTCCTGATTGCTCTGAGTTTCGTCTATGTGGACCCTTCGGTCGTTGTAGTCGTTAGCAAAAAGCATGAGCTTTATTCTATTTTTCCGCGATCTTCCTCGCGACGTACACGCCGCTGGCGGAGGCATGGGAGAGGGAGTGGGTCACGCCGGAGCCGTCGCCTATGACGTAAAGCCCCTTGTGCTTCGTTTCGAGATCGGTGTTGATATCGACCTCCATATTGTAGAACTTGACCTCGACGCCGTAGAGCAGCGTATCGTCGTTCGCGGTGCCGGGAGCGATCTTGTCGAGAGCGTAGATCATCTCGATTATGCCGTCAAGTATGCGCTTGGGCATAACGAGCGAAAGGTCGCCGGGGGTCGCCGAAAGGGTGGGGGCGGTGAAGCTCTCCTGTATGCGCTTTGCCGTGGAGCGCTTGCCGGCTATCAGGTCGCCGAACCTTTGCAGCATCACGCCGCCGCCCAGCATGTTGGAAAGCTTGGCGATGTTTTCGGCGTAGGCCGTGCTGTCGTTGAAGGGCTCGGTGAAATGCTTGGAGACGAGCAGCGCGAAATTCGTGTTCGCCGTATGCAGAGCCGGATCCTCATAGCTGTGGCCGTTGACGGTGACTATCCCGTTCGTGTTCTCGCTGACGACGACGCCGTTCGGATTCATGCAGAAGGTGCGGACGAGATCGCCGTATTTTTCCGTGCGGTAGATTATCTTGCTCTCGTAGAGCTCGTCCGTCAGATGGGAGAATATCTCCGCGGGCATCTCGACGCGCACGCCGATATCGACGCGGTTGCTCTTGGTGGAGATATCGAGCTCCTTGCAGATGCTCTCCATCCATTTGGAGCCGCTCCTGCCGACGGAAATGACGCATTTATCGCATTCGAAGCCGGAGCTCCGTGTGAATACGGTGAAGCCTTGTTCGTTTTTTTCGACGCTCACGACAGGCGTGCCGAAGAAGAACTCGACCCTGTCCTTCAGAAGCTCGAACAGGTTCTCGAGCACGACGTAGTTCTTGTCCGTACCCAGATGGCGCACGGAAGCGTCAAGCAGATGGAGCTTGTTCTGCATGCAGAGCTTCTTTATGTGGGAGTTGGCTGTGGAATAGAGCTTCGTGCCCGCGCCGCCAAGCTCCATATTGATGGAATCGACGTAATTCATAAGCTCGGTCGCCTTGGCCTTGCCTATGTATTCGTGAAGATTGCCGCCGAATTCGTTGGTTATGTTGTATTTGCCGTCGGAAAAAGCGCCCGCGCCGCCGAAACCGTTCATTATGGCGCAGGTGGGGCAGTGTATGCAGGTCTTGATCCTTTCGCCGTCGATGGGGCATCTGCGCTTTTCAAGCGGATTGCCCGCCTCGAAAACGGCAATGCTGAGGTTCGGAGCGAGCTTCGTCAGCTCGTATGCGGTGAATATCCCGCCGGGGCCTGCCCCGACGATTATGACGTCGTAATGCTTCATGGCGTACTCCTTTTGAGTGTCTTAACAAACTATTATACCATGAGGAGCCGCCTGGAGCAAGCGACCTTTTCAAACGTATTTTTTCATCTGCCCGAGCGCGTGCTTCTCGAGCCTCGAGACCTGCGCCTGGCTGATGCCTATCTCCTTCGCGACCTCCGTCTGAGTGCGGCCGAGGAAAAAACGAAGCTCGATTATGCGCCGTTCCCTTTCGGGCAGGCGTTCCATTCCGCTCTGCAGGGCGACGGCGTTGAGCCAGCGTTCCTCGGAGGCCGCCTCGTCCCGCACCTGATCGACTATGAAAACCGCGTCCCCGTCGTCGCGGAACACCGGCTCCTGAAGGGAAACGGGATCGGCTATCGCGTCAAGAGCGAAAACGACCTCGCTCTCGGGAAGATCCATCGCCTTCGCGATCTCCGAAATGCTCGGCTCGCGGCCGAGCTCGTATTCGAGCTTCCCGCGCTCCTTCAGGGCGTGATAGGCGGTGTCCCTTATCGACCTGGAGACGCGCATGCTGCTGTTGTCCCGAAGGTATCTGCGCACCTCGCCTATTATCATGGGCACGGCGTAGGTCGAGAACCTTACCCCGTGCGAGGTATCGAAATTGTCTATCGCCTTTATGAGGCCTATGCAGCCTATCTGGAAGAGATCGTCGGCTGATTCGCCCCTGCCTGAGAACCGCTGTATCACCGAAAGCACGAGTCTGAGGTTCCCGTTTATGAACTCCTCACGGGCGGAAGGATCGCCCTTTTCGATGCGCGAGAGCAGTTCCTCGCTCCTCGCCCTGTCCATCTTGGGAAGCTTGCCCGTATTGATGCCGCAGATCTCGACAGTCCCTTTTGCCATATGCCGCTCCTTTTTTTCGCGGGGTGAACCGCTGTGTTTCAATATCATTCTTTCCGCGGCGGCGGGAGCGTATGCGGCGATTCGGGGCGCGGCGTTCCGAAAAGAACGGCGAAAACGGGCGTATTGACCGAGGATCGGCCTTAATGTATAATGACGGCAAAGAAATCACGGAGCCCGCGATGAAAGAAAAGATAGAAAAAGCGGGGGAGAGCGACCTCCCCGAAATACTCGAAGTCTATAAAGAGGCGCGCGCCTTCATGGCGGCGAACGGCAACCCCTCCCAATGGGGGCTTTCCGGCTATCCGAAGGAGGAGCTATTGAGGGAGGATATCGCCCTCTCGCGCCTTTACGTATTGAGAAGGGGTGGCCGCATTGCCGCGGCGTTCGTTATCGCGGAGGGCGAAGAGCCCACGTATAGTGTTATCGAGGACGGCGCATGGCCGAACGGGAAGGCGTATCTCACGATACACCGCCTCGGTTCGAGGACTCGGGAGCGCGGCGCCGCGAAGGCCGCGATCGATTTTTGCGGGGAGCTGGCAAAGAGCAGGGGGGAGGACGTCCGCGCGGATACCCATGCGGATAACGCTCCCATGCGGCATATACTCGAAAAGTACGGCTTTTGTTACTGCGGGATCATTTACGTTCGGGACGGCTCGAAGCGCCTCGCTTACCAGCTGGAGCTGTGATAAGACCGGGATCTGCCCGGAATAACGCGCAAAAAAACCGCTTGGAGTATTGGGCGCATTCACTTAAGGATAAACAGCCTCAAAAGGTATCTTTTTGCGCCGTGCTGCGTTAAAAATGCTCGGAAGACGACTATCGGGTATTCCTGCGCTTTTCGCCTTGCCCGGCACAAAAATCTCCTCTTTTGAGACGCTTCGCGGTTTTCAGCCGAAAAACAAAAGAAAGATCCGAGGATAAAGCTATCCCCGGATCTCTTTTCATACATTGACTGATTCTCGGCTGAAAACCTGCATCTCCTTAAGTGAATGCACCCTTCCGAGCGGTTTTTTCATTTCGGTTCGGCAAAATCATTCGTTCAGCACTATGGGCACGGCGGCCTCCTCGACTTCGCGGATCGCTTCCTTGACGTCGACGGTCTTATATTCGCCGTCCAGATAGAGGACCTTTCCGTCGACCATCGTCATGCGGACGTCCGATCCCCTCGCGGAATAGACCACGGACGAAATGGGATCGTAGATCGGCCTCATGTGCGGGGAGGATGCGTCTATCATGATGAGATCGGCGCGGTATCCCTCCTCGATAACGCCCGTTTCGCCCTCGCGCCCCTGGCCCTTTGCGCCGTTCACGGTCGCCATTTTGAGGGCTTCGTAGGCGGGGAGCGCGGTGGGATCGAGGCTCCTGCCCTTGGCGAGAAGCGCCGCGAGCTTCAGCTCCTCGAACAGATCGAGGGAGTTGTTCGAGCACGCGCCGTCCGTTCCGAGGCATACGTTCACGCCCGCCCTGACCATGGCGGCGACGTCGGCCGTCCCGCTGCCGAGCTTGAGATTGGAAACGGGGCAGTGCGCGATGGAAACGCCCCTTTTGGCAAGGAGCTCCATGTCGCTCTTTTCGAGCCATACGCCGTGCGCGGCGAGCGTTTTGGTATCGAATATGCCGTATTTATCGAAGGCGGCGGCGGGCGATAAGCCGTGGCGGGCCTTCGCCTCCTCCTGCTCGCGCTTTGTTTCGGAAAGGTGGATATGCGTTACCGCGCCGTATTCCTTCGCCCATTCGTGCACGCGCTTCCAGATCTCGGGGCGGGAGGTGTATTCCGCGTGGATGGAAACGTCGGCGCGGATCCTGCCCTTGACTCCGTATTCCTTCAGCAGTTCATCCGTTTCGATGACCGCGCGGTCCTTCTCGAAAACGTAGTCGTCGCCCAGAGCGAGCACCGCGTTGCAGAGGTTCGCCCTCATGCCGATTTTGTCGACGGCCTTCGCCACGGCGGGCTGGCAGAAATACATATCGGAGAACGAGGTGGTGCCCGTCCTTATCATCTCCGCCATGCCGAGCCTTGCCCCGGCGTCTATCGCTCTTTCGGTGAGCCTCGCCTCGACGGGGAAGACCTTATCGTAGAGCCAGCTTTGGAGCGCGTAATCGTCGGCATACCCGCGCATGACGCACATCGCCGTGTGGGCGTGCGCGTTGACGAGGCCGGGCATAACGATATCCCCGCGCGCGTCGATCACCTCGGAAGCCTCCGGATGACCGTCGCCTATGAACTCGATCGCCCCGTCCTTTATGCCGACGGAGCATCCGTAGTAGACCTCGCCCTCCCCGGTCATGGGGATGACGGTGGCGTTTTTAATAAGCGTATCAAGCATTTTTACATTCTCTCAAGGAATTCTTCGACGTAGGAGGAGAGCCTTTCGGAGGAGGCGTTGCCCGCCTCGATCACTTCCTCGCCGGAAAGGGGCTTGTCCAGTATGCCCGCCGCCATGTTGGTGACGAGCGTGATCCCCAGTATCCTCATGCCGCAGTGGCGCGCGGCTATGCATTCGGGCACGGTGCTCATGCCTACGGCGTCCGCGCCCAGGAGCCTCATTGCGCGTATCTCGGCGGGAGTCTCGTACTGGGGGCCGGTGCAGTAGAAATACACGCCCTCGTGGATGTTCTCGCCTTTCGCCTCCGCGACGGCGCGGAATTTCGCCATGTATTCGCGGTCGAACACCTTGGACATATCGGGGAAGCGCGGGCCGAACTTCTCAATATTGGGGCCGATAAGCGGATTCACGCAGTTGAGCTTAATGAAATCCGATATCAGCATCAGTTCGCCGGGCTTGAAGCCGGTGTTTATGCCGCCCGCCGCATTGGTGACGATCATGCTCTCGACGCCGATGAGCTTTGCGATCCTAACGGGGAATACTGCGTCCTCCGCGGCCCAGCCCTCGTAAATGTGGAGCCTGCCCTGCATCATAAGCACGTTCCTGCCGCCGAGCCTGCCCGCAAGGAACCTGCCCTTGTGGCCGGGAGCGGTGCTGAAGCGCATATGCGGTATCTCGCGGTAGGGGATAACGATGGGATCAGTCAGCCTGTCGCCGAGGTTGCCGAGGCCGGAGCCGAGTATTATCAGCACCTCGGGGCGGAAGCCGCCGAGCTTTTCCGAAAGCGCCGAAGCGCCCTCGCGGTAGTCGTCAAAGGTAAGCATATCATTTCTCCTCGCGGGCTTTTTTGCGTTCGAATGCGGCTTTGAAATTCTCCTCGAAGGGGGCTCTTATTATCCCCTCCTCGGTGACGATGCCCGCTATCAGCTCGTGATCCACCACGTCGAAAGCGGGATTGTAGACCTTGACTCCCTCGGGGGCCATGCGCTGCGGGAACATGAGCTCCGTGACCTCGCCGGGATCGCGCTGTTCGATCCGTATGTCCTTTCCGCTCTTCGTCTCCATATCGACCGTCGAAAGCGGCGCGAACATATAGAAGGGTATTCCGAAGTGCTTCGCCATGACGGCAAGGCCGAGCGAGCCTATCTTGTTCGCCGCGTCGCCGTTTGCGGCCGCCCTGTCGCAGCCGACGAACACCGCGTTCACCTTGCCCTCCTTCATGACCTCGGCGGCCATGTCGTCGCAGATGAGCGTCACGTCCGCGCCCGCGCGCTGAAGCTCGAAAGCGGTCAGCCTGGCTCCCTGAAGGAGCGGCCTCGTTTCGTCGGCGAAAACCTTGATATCCACGCCGCGCTCCACGGCGAGGAGCAGGGGACCGAGAGCCGTGCCGTATCTGCTCGTTGCAAGGGGGCCGGCGTTGCAGTGCGTCAGCACGCCGTTGCCTTCGTTTAAAAGCGAAAGACCGTACTCGCTTATCTTAAGGTTGGAGGCGATATCCTCTTCCAGTATGGCGTTCGCTTCGGCAAGGAGTATCGCCGGTATCTCCTCGCGGGGGAGGAGGGCGCTCCTTTTGAGCGCCTGCCTCATGCGGGAAAGCGCCCAGGTGAGGTTCACGGCCGTCGGCCTTGCGGAGGCGAGATACCTTTCCGCGTCGTCCATGCGGCGGAAGAAGTCGGGCTCGCCGATATCCTTCAGCGCGCAGAGATAATAGCCGTAGGCCGCGGCAATGCCTATCGCGGGCGCGCCCCTGACCTTCAGCTTTGTGATCGCGTCGAAAAGCTCCTCGCGGGTCTTTATCTCGATATAGACGAGCTCCCCGGGCAGCTTGGTCTGGTCGATCAGTATCAGCGAATCGCCTTGATCGCCGAGTCTTATGTTTATCAGCTCTTCCATGGTTTACAGTATGAATTTCAGTATGAGCATCAGGAGCACGCCCGGTATCCCGAGTATCCCCGCAACAAGAGCGGTCAGCCAGTTGATGGGGATGTAGAAGAAGCTCATTTTAAGATAGGTCACGAAGACTATGTCGAAAAGACAGAGCATGCCCGCGCCGATTATGCCGTTTATCAGCAGCTTCCAGAGTATCTTGGCGGTTACTCCGAACAGCTTGAAAACGAGGAACAGCAGCGCGAGCACGCCGCAGATTATCATAAGGGGCACGTATTGACCTATCTGGATATTGAACGTGGATGAAGCGGCTCCCAATATGGGACTCATAGATGATTCTTCCTTTCTATCCGATTTGTTCTTTCTCTCGCAGACAGCGCAGTCTGCGCCTTGCGGCTTCCAGCCGCATTACCGCGAATTCGGTTTCGGCTTTGGTTTCCGCCCGCTCGAACGCAAGCAGGCATTCCTTCCACTCGGCAAGCGCCGAGGTCAATCCGCCTGAGGTAAGGCCGTTGTCCTTCTTCCCGGCGGCTCGTATGCTCATCGCCATAATTACCTCCCGTTTTTATGATAATTATGGCGCCGGCTTCGTCTTTTATTCCGAAACGGTCAGCTCTCCGCCGATAAACATCAAAACGGGAGCGTTGGGCACCTTCGGAAACTCCGTTTCGACGGAATCCGCAAGCAGCGAATTTTTGAAGCGGGTGTACCTGTAAAACCCCTGCCTTATCTCCGCCGCGCCGGTCTCCTCCCCGCCCGTTATCCAGACGAAATAGGTGGTCTTTGCGCGGACGAGAGCGACGCTCGTGAGCTTGTCTCCCTCCGTTATATCGAAGCGGAGCGCGCCGTCCTTCAGCGAACCGCGTATCTCGGCGCCCGAATCGAATACGTAGGAGAACGTGTTTATGAACGTGAGCCTGCCCTGCCCGGCGTATGCGCCCGTGAACGTCCCCGAGAAGGCGGAGGTCCCGTCCTCCTCCGAGAGCATGCCTATCGTGGAATAAACCTCGGAGAGCAGCGCAGAGTCGCGCATCGCGCTCATGTAGAGCGAGGCGGCTTTTTCGTCCCCGCTCTCCAGAACGGAATCGAGCAGCCCGTTCGACGCCTGCCTGTAAGCCCTGTAAAACTCGCTAAGGAACGCGAAAACGGGGTTGTCGGCCAAAACGGCCTCGGGAGCTTCGGTGATCTCGGGAGCCTTTGTCGCGGCGGGGGCTTCCGTCTCGTCGGGAGTCAGCCCGTCGAGCGCCTGACCTATCCACGCGCATCCGCAGAGGAGCAGCAGACAGCATGCGAAGAGCGCGGCCGCGCAGTATTTTTTTATGCTCCCGCGCCTCATTCGGCGTTGAGGTAGGCTTCCTGCTCGGGGGTGAGCTCGTCCAGCCCGAGCCCCATCGCATTGAGCTTTATCATCGCGACCTCGCGGTCGATGCTCTCGGGCACGTTGTAGAGCCCCGGCGCAAGCTCCTTGCCGTGCTTGGCAAGGTACTCCGCGGAGAGCGCCTGTATCGCGAAGCTGAGATCCATTATCTCGGCGGGGTGTCCGTTGCCCGCGGTGATGTTGACGAGCCTTCCCTCCGCCATGAGGTTTATTATCCTGCCGTCCTCCATGACGTAGCCGTCGATGAAGGGCTTGCGGTTTATCACCTCGACTGCCATATCCGCAAGATCCGTCTTGGATATCTCAACGTCAAAATGACCGGAGTTCGCGAGTATGACGTTGTTCTTCATCTTGGCGAAATGCCTCGCCGTGATGACGTCCTTGCAGCCCGTGGCCGTAATGAATATGTCGCCCAAGGGCGCAGCGTCGTCCATCTTCATAACGCGGAAGCCGTCCATGGCCGCCTCGAGAGCGCGGAAGGGGTTGACCTCCGTCACGATGACGTTCGCGCCGAGGCCCTTAGCGCGCATGGCGATGCCGCTGGAGCAGAAGCCGTACCCCGCGACGACCACGGTGCGGCCCGTGATCATGTTGTTGGTGGTGTACATTATCGCGTCCCACGAGCTCTGGCCCGTGCCGTGGCGGTTGTCGAAAAGGTGCTTGCAGTTCGCGTCGTTGACGGCCATCATCGGGAACCTCAGAGTGTTGTTCCTGACCCGCGCCTTGAGCTTCAGTATGCCCGTCGTGGTCTCCTCGCATCCGCCGATGAGGTACTCGCCGTATTCGGGATGCTCGTCCAGCATGGAAACGAATTCGCCTCCGTCGTCTATCGCGATATGGGGCTTGAACTCAAGCGTCTGCCTTATGTGCTCGTGATATTCCTCGGGCGTGGCGTTGAACCACGCGTAGACGTTCATGCCCTCGGCGGCGAGCGCCGCGCAGACGTCGTCCTTTGTGGAGAGGGGATTGGAGCCCGTTATCGCGACCTCGGCGCCTCCCTCGCGAAGGAGAAGACCGAGGTAAGCCGTCTTCGCCTCAAGATGAACGCAGACGGATATGCGAAGCCCCGCGAAGGGCTTTTCCTTCCTGAAACGCTCCTCCAGCTCGTGAAGCACGGGCATATAGCTCCTGACCCATTCAATGCGCTTTTTTCCAAGTGGCGCAAGGGAAATGTCCCTTATCGAATAACTCATGTTCCGATCTCCTTAAAGCTTATATTTATACACGATAATTATACCACAAAACGCGGCGCAAATCAAGTGCGGGCTAAAGACGAGCAAAGGATCCGGGCCTTTGCGTTGAGATTTGAAAAAACGGCCGCGTTCGGGTATAATGATGAAGGAGCGAATGAAAGGGCCTTGATACCGCCCGACGCCGTATTTTGTCATCTGTAACAGAGAGCCTCTTTTTTCGAGATATAAATACAGAGGGAATATCCGAGATCCAAGGGGGTGCGTGATTGGACGACAAAGGCATAATCGAACTGTTTTTTGCCCGTTCGGAGGAGGCGATAGCCATGCTCTCCTCAAAATACGGCGGCATGCTTTTTAAGCTTGCAATGAACGTTCTGGACGACAGAAGGGATGCGGAGGAGTGCGTGAACGACGCATATCTCGGCGTATGGAACGCGATACCTCCCGCAAGGCCGGATCCCCTCTCGGCCTTCGTCTCGAGGATAGTCCGCAACATATCTGTCGACAGATTCCGCAGGAACAGCGCCGCAAAGCGAAAAAGCAATTACGCCGCCTGTCTTGAAGAACTCGAAAACGGGCTTTGCTCCGGGAAGGATCCCGGAGAGGAAATGGACGAGGCCGCGCTTTCCGGGCTCATAGACGAATTCCTCGATAAGCAAAATGAAGGAAACGCCGCGCTCTTCGTCAGAAGGTTCTGGCATATGGAATCCTACGGGGAGCTTGCAAGGCGGAGCGGCGTCAAAGAAGGAGCGATCAGAACGAGAATATCGCGTATGAAGGCCGAGCTCAGAGCCTTCCTTACCGAGAGAGGAGTGGAAATGTGAAAGCGGAAAAAATGATGAGCGCAATAGGCGGGATCAGCTCCCGCCATATCGAAAAAGACGTTAAAAAGAGACGCCTGCCGATTCGTTATGCAGCCGCGGCGGCCGTTGTTTTGATCGTTCTCGGAGCGGCGGCGATCGTTTATTTCGGCAAAAGAGGCGAGCGCCCCGATCATCATGCGGCAGCTCCGACCCCCGATGCCCCCGGGATCACCGCTCAGCCGACCGAGGCGCCGACTCCCGTGCCGACGGAAGTGCCGACGGAGGCGCCGATAAGGTGCATGATCAACTCCCAAGCAAACGGAGCCCCAATGAAAGCAGGGGATGTAGAGATACCCGCAGAACGGTGGTGGACAAAACAGGAGTATCAAGATGAGAATGCAGAGCGCAGCATTACGATCGAGTTTGAGGGAAACAGATACACGGGTACGTATTCCCATACCCTGTATTATTCTTACAATTCATATCCTTCACACTATTATAAGGGAGCGGGGTTTGCTTTCGGAATAAACGGAAATACCGGTGCGCTCGTTGGATTTACACATGAAAGCTCTTTCATTGAGTATGAATCCCAATTTCCAGACATAGGTAATGTCGAGGAAGAAACTTCGCGAATTGCAAGAGAATTCGCCAAGAAGCTTACAGATGATATTGATGAATATGAAGTGCAGGAACCGGTTTTGACGCTGTATAAATTTGAAGCTCCGGCAAATGATGTCGTTCTGTATTCCTATTATTATTCAGTGAAAGTCAACGATGAAGAAACATCTGCGCTTTTACAGATCAATGTGACCTCGAAGGGACATATCAAAGGCTTCAACAGCCATGATATAGGCGCTTACCCCATAATGAAGGCTTCGAGTGGAAGGTTCAAGGATCTCGACCTGAAGAGCTATATGTATGACGTGCTCATATCCTGCATGACCGAGGATTACGAGGCCGTGTGTGAAGAGCCGACCTTCGATCTGATACAATATGCCGTCACCCCTGATGGAGAGCCGTGCATTGTGGTCCGAGCGACGATAGACGTCATCTGGCTGGAATATCCCGAGGAAGGAACGACAAGTCTGGGCGGCGAATTCATAATCCACTGAATGGACGATCAACAAGTGATTCCCATCCTCCGCCCCGCGGCGGAGGATCCTTTTATTTATGGGAAGCTTCCATTGTTTTCCAAACAAAGCGAAAAAAACGCAATATCCTGTTGACATGGGATGCTGCTGAGAGTATCATATGGGTGCTGAAGAGTAAAGATGCGTTCGTTAAGTGTTGGCCGAACGGGGAGTTGTCGGTCAGACGAAAAGCTTTTAAGGGCTTGCGGTTCGCATCTTGCATCCCGCTTCATAGGGCAGCCGAAAAAGAACCGCGAAGGGCCTCCTTTTCCATGTCGTATGAATGTGGAAGAAGGAGGTTTTTTGTTATGTCATTATTCATCGTCATAATCGGCGCGCTCCTGTTCGGAGCGGGAGCGTTCTCCCTGTATTCCGGCCTGATGGAGAAGGCCGGGCTTGCAGTCAAGGTGAGGGAGGCGCTTTCTTCCTTTATCGCCTCGCCCAAGACCGCGCTCGTTATCGCGGGCGCCGTCCTCTGCGTACTGGGCTTCTGCATCGCCGTATGGGGGAGCGTCCGTTCCCGCAGGGAAAAAAGCGGCCGCGCCGCCGTCAGCATAAGGGTGCTGACCGCGCTCGCGATGCTCCTTGCGATGACGATAATGCTCGACCGTTTCCCCGGGCTCTCCATAAAGACCCCGGGCTGGAAGATAGGCTTCTCGTTCATACCGCCCATGCTCGCGGCCATACTCTACGGGCCCGTCGAGGCGGCGATCGTCTACGGCCTCGCCGATCTTATCGGCGCCGTGCTTTTCCCGTTCGGGCCGTATCATCCGGGCTTCACCGTTATCGCGGCCTTGATGGGCTTTATACTGGGCGTGTTCCTCAATAAGCGCCCGTTCGCCTTCGCGGGGGGCAGGGCCGAATGGAAAAAGATAAGCTTCTTCCCCAACTGCGTGCTGCCCGTCGTGATAAACTGCCTCGTGCTGGGCCTTCTCGTGAACACGCTCTGGGTCAGCCAGCTCTACGGCAGCAAGACCTATTGGGGCTGGTTCGTCTACCGCCTGCTCGAATACGCGATACTCGTTCCCGTTCAGCTCGTTATGCTTCCCGTGATACTCAAGCTCGGCGAGCGCATACGCCGCACGACGACCCTGACAGCCGACCGCGCGAGATCCGCCGAACGCCTTCGCGGCATGGCGCGCAGCGAGAGCATACTCGGCCTCGAGAGGATAAAGGAGCTCCTTTCGAGGATGGGCGATCCGCAGGACACGGTGAGGATAGTACACGTCGCCGGAACGAACGGCAAGGGCTCGTTCACTGCGATGCTCTCCTCGATACTGAAGGAGGCGGGCTATAACTGCGGCTCGTTCACATCGCCCGCGGTATTGGGCGTGACCGACAGCTTCCGGATAAACGGCGAGCGCATTTCGGATGAGGAGCTGGATGAGATCATAGCTTCCATCGAGCCCGAGGCCGGGAAGATGGCCGAGAGGCCCACCGAGTTCGAGGTGCTGACCGCCGCCGCTTACGAGCTTTTCAAGAGGCGCGGCTGTGATATCGCCGTCGTCGAATGCGGCCTCGGAGGGGCGGGGGATTCCACCAACGTGATAGCTTCGCCCGTCATCTCCGTAATTACCAACGTCGAGCTCGATCATACCGACAGGCTCGGCAAAACCACCGCCGAGATAGCGAAGCACAAGGCGGGCGTCATAAAAAAAGGGCGTCCCGTGCTCTGGGGCGGATCGGATCCCGCGGCGGACGCCGTCATTTCCGCGCGCGCTTCCGAAATGGGATCAAAGCTCGTCCGCACCGATCATTCAAGGCTTGCCTGCGGGCCCGTCACGCTTGACGGCACCGATATCGAATTCGAGGGCGCGGGCAGGCTGCATCTTTCGCTCATCGGCGCGTATCAGCCCAAGAACGCAGCGAACGTTCTGACCGCCGTTGAGATGCTCAGGGACGAGGGCGTTTCGATCCCCGCGGAGGCCGTGAGCCGCGGCCTTGCCAAAGCAAGCTGGCCCGCAAGGTTCGAGATACTGAGGAGGGATCCGTTCGTCATATTCGACGGCTCCCATAATCCCGACGGCATAGCGCTTGCCGCCGAAAGCATAAAGAGCCTCTTCCCGGGGAAGAAGGCCGTGCTCCTGATGGGCGTAATGGCCGACAAGGATCATAAAAAATACCCCGCGCTGCTTGCCGACGTGACGGAAAAGGTGTTCGCGGTAACCCCCGCGAATCCGCGTTCGCTCCCCGCGCGCGAGCTCGCCGAAGAGTTCGTGAGCGGCGGCGTTCCCGCCGAGGCGGGGGAGGACCTTGCAGTGACCGTGGGAGCCGCCCTGAAATACGCGAAGGAGCGGGATCTGCCCCTTATCGTCCTCGGCACGCTCTATATGTATAAGGAGTTCACCGAAGCGCTGGGAAATGAAAACTGACAACTGACGACCGATAATGAAAAATGAAGGGATCCCGCATTGGGCGCATTCACTTAAGGATAAACAGCCTCAAAAGGTATCTTTTTGCGCCGTGCTGCGTTAAAAATGCTCGGAAGACGGCTAACGGGTATTCCTGCGCTTTTCGCCTTGCCCGGCACAAAAATCTCCACTTTTGAGAC
>JAILRE010000038.1 GCA_024698505.1 Clostridiales bacterium
GTGGCATCAGGAAATAAGGAACTGGGCCGAAAGTGATTTTGATGCTTTTCATCTCGAAGGCTCGTTCCGGTTATCATACAACGGATCGATCTTCGCAAAGGCAGGGCTCGGATACCTGCTGACCTTTGATAAACTGATCGATGTTTCATCCGATAGCGGGTTGGTATTCAGACCGCTTACCCCGCACCTCGAAACGAAGTTATATCTTGTCTGGAAGAAGTATCAACCGTTTACACCGATTGCCGAACGGTTTTTGGAGCAGGTCAAAGCTTCATTTTAGACTATTTTTCAGTGAAAACGAAAAAAGGGGGCTTTCGGGAGAATACATCTCCCAAAAGCCGCCTGAAATAGTGGGGTCGGTAGCTCAAGCCCTCTCAACAAAGAAAAATATCTTTTTGTTTGCACTTGAAAATTGGGGCACGGAAAAACCCCGAAACCGTTGTGGTATCGGGGTTTTCCGGTGCAATATCTTTTTTGGTTGCACAAGAAGACGATCGATCCGGCCGACGAAAAAACGCTTGAAACCGCGCTTCGTTACAAGATGCTCCAAGCATCCATCAGGAGTCAGAAGAACCTGCCTCCTACAACCGATCCCGCCCGCATCGAGGCTCGCTTCAAGGAGGCTCACTCGCTGGAAAGCAACGTCTATCGAAACAGGATCACCGAAGCGGACAAGTTCCCCTTCCGCAAAGCCTTTGACGCGCTTCAGGGCAAGGAGATGAAGCTTGACGAATTGAGCTCTGCGCTTGACGCGAAAAAGCTCGAGCTTGATCGCCAAGCAGAGGGTCCGCAGGCGAAAGCGTAAGAGAGCAAATGCTCCCCGCGCCGCGGTGTTTTCAGAAAGACCCGCCCCGAACAACAACGCGCAATCGGTCAGACGGCGTGGATCTGGTAAACCGATCCCGATAAGCGGTTCGGCTCCGGCGCAACGTGTTTTTCTTCGCGCGCGATTGAAAAATCGCTTAAGATGTGATAAACTTACAGGCGGCCGGATACGCCGGGAGCGCATCCCGCCCGAATACGCGGAGCGGAAAATACTCCGCCCCTCCTAAAAAAGCGACCGAACTATCATATTCAGGAGGAACTGTATGAAACTCAAGGAATGGTTCAGGATCAAGAAGGAAAAGCGCGCCGCCCGCAGGCAGGCGAAGCTTGAGCGCAAGCTCGGCATCGCTCACGAGGAGCCCGTTTCGGAAGGGCCCGTACCCGAGGAGCTGATCCCCGAGGAGATCGTTCCCGAGGACGTCATCCCCGAGGAGCACGACCGCGCTTCGGAGGGCGAGATGCCCGCCTCACGCTTCACCGAGGAGTACCGCGAGTTCCTGAAAAAGCAGGAAGCGGTCAAGGCGAGCGAGCAGAACGTCCCCGAGGAAAGCTGATCAGGCGGACTTTCGGAGGCGCATATGCATCTTATTGGCGTTAAGGAAGACGACGGCTGGGCCTTCTCGAGGTGGGAGCTGACCTATCCCGTGGGATGGGCGAACATCACGAGGGCCGCGGCCTACGCTTACGAATACTACGACAGGCCCGAGGTGCTCTCGGGCGGCGAACGCGTCGAGGTCGAAGGCCCGGATGAGATATCCGGGATACCCGAGGACCGCACGCTGACGCTTCGCGGCTTTTCGACCGTGCTGAACGTCCCCATATCTATAACCTTCTACAATCAGATCCGGGCGGTGGACGTGAACGTGCTCCAGATGAACGAGGAGTTCCAAAACACGGATTACGAAAAGTTCAACCATTCGCTGTGCCAATATCTGGACAGCATGGAGCTCGCGATGTACAGGGCATGAATTACCGCGTAATAGACAGAGAGACATATTACAGGAAGGACGTGTTCCGTCATTTCTCCGAGGACTGCAAATGCTCCGTCTCCATGACCGCGCGGATAGACGTTACGGAGCTTGCGGCCTACTCGAAGCGGACGGGCACGAAGTTCCACGTCAATTTCCTTTACGCGCTCTCGAAGGCGCTGAACTCGCGCGAGGATTACCGCATGGGTTATCTCTGGCAGACGGACGAGCTCATCTGCTGGGACGCGATAAGCCCCGCGCATTACGTTTTCCATGAGGACACGGAGACCTGCACGCCCGTATGCACGGATCACCGCGAGGACTACGCCGAATTCTACGCGAACGCCCTTCGCGATATAGAGCGGGCGAAGGCCTCCCCCGGGTACGACGCCGAAGCCGCCGGCCGCCCCGACAGGTTCGACGCCTCGTACATACCCTGGATCTCTTACGATTCCCTCAATATCGAGCTGCCCGACGGGTATCTGTACCTCGCGCCGATAGTCAACTGGGGCAGATACCGCGAGGAAAACGGCCGGCTCATGATGCCCGTGACCGTAAGGCTGAATCACGCCGTCGCCGACGGTTTCCTGCTTGCGAACGTTTTCCGTCTTCTGGAACGGGAGATCTCCGAATTGGCGGGGAGATGACGGGGGCAAGCGCATAAAAAGCTCGTTTTTCCCTTGCATTGCGGATAAAACCATAGTATACTGTACCGGAACCCAAATTCACGAAAGGAATTTTGAAATCATGACTAAACTTGAACTGGTCGACGTAGTATCCTCCAAGGCCGAGATCACCAAGGTCGAAGCTCACAAGGTCCTTGACGCCGTTATCGAGGCCGTCAACGAGGGCCTCGCCGCGGACGGCAAGGTCGTCATCCCCGGCTTCGGCACCTTCGAGGTAAGGACCCGCACCGCGCGTGTCGGCAGGAACCCCCGCACCGGCGAGAAGATCAAGATCAAGGCTTCCCGCGTGCCCGCCTTCAAGCCCGGCAAGGCCATGAAGGAGATCGTAAACAAGAAGAAGAAATAAGACTTTCCGGGAGAGAGCCGTTTTTGCGGCTCTTTTCGTTTAGAAAAACGCCTCAGGAGGCAGCTATGAAAATGAAGGAAGGCTTGGGCTGGAAGGCCTGCTATAACGAGGAAAAGGGCGTTTACGGAGCCGAGGTGGTATTTCAGGGCTCGTGGGAACTCTTCGAGATAACCGCCGACGTATGGAACCGCCTTTCGAAGAACACCTCCGGCCGCGAGGCGGAGGAGCTTATACAGACGGGCAGGCGCCTCTACGCTCACGTCAACGACCGCTGCGGCCCGCCCTATACGATAGTCCTCGACGACGACTATGAGCTCTACTGCCCGTGGATGAGGAAACCCGCGCCCGAAGGCGAGACATGGAGCGAGGAGATGACCGACGCCGCGGTGGAGCTTTTCGAATCCGAGAAGGCCAACCGCCCGCAAAGAAGGAAGAAGCGCGCGAAGAGGAAAAAGGATTGATGTTTTACGATACCTCATATCTTAAAGACGGGGAGATAGAGCTTAGGCTCAGGAAGGCCAACGAGGCCATACCCGAGAAGCGCTGGCTCCCCGCTTATTATTTCGATATCTGCCTGCCGGGCGGTGAGAAGATAGGCGAATGCGATCTTCGCATAGGCCACAACGACAAGACCTATATAGGGGGCAATATCGGCTACTCGATAGACGAGGCCCACCGCGGGCGCAGGTACGCCGCCAAGGCCTGCCTGCTGCTCTTATCGCTTGCGAAAAAGCACGGCATGACGCATCTTTACATCACCTGCGACCCGGATAACGCCGCCTCCGCCCGCACCTGCGTCATAGCCGGAGGCGAATACGTTGAGACCGCCCGCATCCCCGAGGACAACGAGCTCTACCGCGACGGAAAGCGGGAGGCGGCGGTCTACAGGTTCGAGCTGTGACAAACGAAACCGACTCTTTCCCCGGTCTGCAACCGCCCGTTGCGAAATTGCAAACCCGAATTGCTTGATTGCTCCCCGCAGCATACCGTATAATGAGCGCAGCTGAGAAAGAAAGGAAAACGTGATCCATGAAAAACGTCTTCACAAACCGCAATTTCAGGCTCGTGTTCTTCGGAGCGCTCGTCTCCGAGATGGGAGCCCTCCTTTACAGCTTTGCGGTGAGCTTTTACATACTTGAGATAAGCGGCAACAACGCCTTTCTGCAGGGGCTGTATCTTGCGGTCTGCGGCGCGGTAACGCTAATAATGACGCCCGTCGGCGGCGTGCTGGGCGACCGCTTCAACAAGGCGAAGATAATGTTCCTCTGCGACTACGTAAGGGGCGGCATTATAATCGCGGCGACCGCCATGATGCTCCTGTTCGATCATCCGCAGGCGCATCTTATAATACTGTTCGCGGTAGGCGTTCTGGGAAGCGCAGTCGGCGGCGTGTTCTCCCCCGCCTCTGGCGCGCTGCTCCCCCATATAGTCGAGGAGTCGCAGCTCCAGCAGGCCAATTCGTACTACTCCATAAGGGGCTCCCTGCAGGGCATACTTGGAGTCGTGCTGGCGGGCGTGCTCTATTCCGCCCTTCCCATAACTACGCTCTTCTTCCTCGTAGGCGCGTGCTACGTTGCCTCCGGCGTGTCGGAGATGTTCATAAGATACGAGCACACCGCGCCCGAAGGCAGGCTGACGGTCAAGGCCGCCCTCACGGACATGAAGGAAGGCCTCGTCTACATGAAGACGCAGAAGGCGCTCACCGCGCTGATGGTGACGATACTCTTCATCAATTTCTTCCTCTCCCCCGTGATGGGCAACTTCATCCCCTATTTCATAAAGGCCGACGTCGGCGGAGCTCCCTCGTACCTGTTTGACAAGGTCCTCACCCCGGAGCTCTGGCTCTCGGTGTTCGAGGTGCTGATGGGCATAAGCTCCCTCGTCGGCGCGGCGATACTCAGCGCGAAGCCCCAGGCCGACAAGTGCGGCAGGAAGGTGGGCCTCATGATACTGGCTATGGCCGGCCTCATGCTCGCTCTGACGGCCGCTTACTGGGTATTCGTGCACACGGGCGTTTCGCTCAGCGCGTTCCTGATCGCGCTCTCCGTCGGCAGCCTCGTGATGGGCTTTGTGGTGACGCAGGTCAACATACCCATAAACACGGCCGTTATGCGGATCGTGGACAAAAGGATGCTCAGCAAGGTCTCGAGCATAATAAGCGTCGCCTCGCAGGGACTCGTGCCCATAGCGTCCGTGCTTGCGGGCGCGATAATCCAGGGCGTCGGCTCCACGGCGCTGCTCGTGTTCTGCACCGCGGGCTTTGCCGTCGCGACCGTGTTCCTGCTCGCGAACAGGCACGTGAAGGAGATCTGACCGCTTGACCCCGCCGCGGGCTTAAATTATAATGTGATCGATCATCATGCGGAGGACAAGACATTGATAAAGGCCATCCTTTGGGACGTTGACAACACTCTTCTGGATTTTCACGCGGCGGAGAGCGCGGCAATCAAGAGCCTCTTTCGTGAGTTCGGCTTCGGCGAATGCTCGGACGAGCAGGTGAAAAGATACGCCGCGATCAATATCAGCTATTGGGAAAAGCTCGAGCGGAACGAGATAACGAAGCCCCGCGTGCTCGTAGGCAGGTTCGAGCAGTTCTTTGCCGAGGAGGGCATAGACCCCGCCTTCGCGCCCAAATTCAACGAGCTCTATCAATTGAGGCTCGGCGACACGATCGTTTACCGCGACGACAGCATAAACATAGTAAGGGCGCTGAAAGGGCGCGTACTGCAGTACGTCATTTCGAACGGCACCGTCGTCGCGCAGACGAAAAAACTTCGGCTCTCGGGGTTGGGCGAGCTTATGGACGGGATATTCCTTTCGGAGGAGATAGGCTTCGAAAAGCCGAATATCGGCTTCTTCGTCCCCGTTTTCAAAACGGTTCCCGCCGCGCCTTCCGAAATGCTGGTGGTCGGCGATTCGCTGACGAGCGACATAAAGGGAGCTAACAACGCGGGTATCCCCGCCTGCTGGTACAATCCCCATAAAAAAACCGCGCCGGAGGGATACCGCATAGACTATGAGATAAGCGACCTGCGCGAGATATTCGGCATACTCGGGATCGAGCAATAAAGCAATATGAAAGAAGCCTGCTGTTTTTATAGCAGGCTTTTTTATTCCAGATCCCTTTTCAGCTTTGCGGGGATGCCCCTCGGGCCTCTTACCGCGTATATGCCGTATTCGCTCCCGAGAGCTTTGAAAGTGAACCTTTCCTGCGGGTAGCGCTTTTTAAGCTTTATCCGCATGACCTTTTTTATCGTCAGCGCGCCGCCGCTGTGATCGAACGGGATATCCGTCTCCGTCACGGCGCATTTATACAGTATCGCGGATACGGGCGCGCCGGCGTATATGAACACCGTGTCGCCCTTTTTGACGCCGCTCCCCTGCTTCCAGATGATCTCGTCCCCGCTGTCGAACGCATGGACGATATCGTAATACTTCGGGTTCGCGGGGACTATCCAATCCTTCGGCGGGCGTTCCTTCAGCTTTCCTTCGGCCGTCGCCGTCGCGAGGAAGCTGCGGTCGATAAGCCTCTCTATTTCGGCCTCGGGCACGGCGCCGTCGAGCAGTATCGTGACCCAGTCCCCCTTGGCCATATGCCAGCCGCGATAATAGCCCTCCCTTTTTATCAGCAGGTCGCCGAGCAGCGGATCGCCCGTCTTCACGTTTATAACGTCGACCGCCTCCCTGTCACTTCGCCCGAGCTTATCGCCCGTGATATCCATTATTATCGCGAACCATTTCCTGTTGTCCGAGTGGCGGAACACGGCGTAATCCGGCCAGCGCATCCACAGATGCTCGGGGCTGCTTCCGTACTTTTTCTTTATGTATTCGGTCACGCTCCCGCGGAGGGAGTTCTTTTCTTTTTCCATGGTCATTCCCGTCCTTCCCCTCAACTTTACAATAATCGGGAGGCAAAGTCAAATAATTTCAAAAAAAGGCTTGACAATCCCAGACTATCGTGATAGTATAGACTACAGTAATAGTCCAAGTGAGGTGCGGAATGAAAGACAAGCTGTTTGAAAGCGAAGCCAAGGTGATGGAGATACTCTGGGAAAGGGGCTCCCTCACCGCGAAGGAGATAAGCCTTATCGCGGCGGATACCATCGGCTGGAACAAGAACACCACCTACACCGTTATAAAAAAGCTCGAGTCCAAGGGCTTTATAAGAAGGGACGAGCCGAATTTCATCTGCACTCCCCTCGTTTCGCGCGGCGAGGCCGGGAAGACCGAGGCGAAGAGCCTCGTAGACCGGATATTCGGCGGCTCGAGGAAGGCCCTCTTCTCCGCCCTTCTTGAGGACGAGGAGCTTTCGGAGAGCGATATCGCGCAGCTTAAGGAGCTTATCGAGAACAGGAGCAAATGATGATCGGCGAGGTATTCTACTGGATATTCAATATGAGCATAGCGGCCTCCTTAACGGGGCTCATCGTGCTGCTCATAGGCCGTATCCGCCGCATGCCGAGGCGTTTTTACTGCCTGCTCTGGGCGGCGCCGTTCATACGCGCCGTCGTTCCAGTCGGCCTGGGGAGCCGTTTCAGCCTTATGACGCTGATATCGAAGTTCACAACACGGACGGTGACGGTCTACGTTCCCCAGGGAGAAGCATTCTTGCTCGATCCCTCCTTCTCGCTGACCAACTACGTAATGGCCGCCAAGAGCTATTTCCCCATAACCTACAAGGTGGATCTGCTTGCGCCGGTATTCCGCATCGCGGGAGCGGTGTGGGCGGCGGGAGCCGCGGGGATCATTATTGCCCTCGCGATACTGTATTTCACGTCCCTTCGCGAGATTCGGGGAGCGGAAAGGATAGCGGAAGGCGTCTTCGTTTCGCCAAAGGTGAATTCGCCCGCCGTCTACGGCATTATAAAGCCACGGATAGTCCTGCCCGAGAGCATGCGCGAAGCGCCCGACGAATACGTGCTCCTGCACGAGAGGACGCATATAAAAAGGCTCGATAATCTCTTCCGCCTGCTCGCGTTCTTCGCAGTCTCCCTGCACTGGTTCAATCCGCTCGCGTGGGTATTCCTGAAGGCGTTCCTTCGGGATCTCGAGCTTGCCTGCGACGAATGCGCCGTCCGCCGTCTCGACGACGAGGGAAGGCGCGCCTACGCCTCGGCTCTGCTTGAAGCGGGCGCGGGCAAGACGCTATTTGCCTCCGCTTTCGGCGGCGCGAAGGTGAAGACGAGGATCGAGAACGTGCTCTCGTTCAAAAAGACCGCCGCGGTCTCCGCCGTGTTCTTCACGGCGCTCGCCGCCGCCATAGTCGCGGCGCTGATACTAAACGCCAAATGAAAGGAGCAGTCATAATGAAAAAGATACTCGTAATACTGTTGACCGCCCTTCTCGCTTTTTCCTGCGCCTCCTGCAATAAGCCCGATACGGAGCCTGCGCCATCGCCCGCCCCGAACGATACCGACCCAGCTCAGCCCTCCGATACGGACGAGCCGTCCGGCGAAGGCCTGTGGGAAAAGAAGCAGTCTGCGGACGAAGCCCTTGCCCGGGCACGCGCCGAGGGGATCGTGATAACCGAAAACGCGCATGTCACCTGCGGAAAGGAGCTGATGGAGGATTTCTACGCCAAAACGAAAAGGGGCGAACCCGCTTCCCTGCTCATCGCCAAGTATTACACCCTCGACAGGGAGCATACGAGCGAGGAGCTGTATGAGCAGGAAAAGGACAGCTACCCGATGCTCTTCCTGACCCTCGTCGAATACGACGGGAACGAATACTCGTACAAAGCGAGGCTGAGCAGCGACGACGCGCTCGACTCCTCCGGCAGCTTCAAGCTCCTCATGCACTATTCGGGCTTCGACCCGTCGGGAAGGGGCGTGTATTACGATCAATACACGCTCACCAACAACGAGCTCCTCACCCGCGGGCGGATAATGCAGTACTATATCAGTTCACAGCTCCCTCCATTTTGGGAGGATCTCGCCCACTACACCATCTATTCGGATCTGACGCCGAAAAGCTGAGAGGCGCTTCTCGCCGCCCTGCGCGGATTAATAAAAAGGAGGCCATAACATATGGTCAGGAACAACAAAAAATACCTTACCTATTGGATATTCGCCGTCACGCTCGCGCTGCTTATGACGCTTTACCCCATATATATGGGCGTCAAGGTAATAGCGCTCACGGTGAAAAACTGCTCGGTGCCCATCGAGCAGTACCCGAAATACGTGATCCCGTATGCGCCGATTGCTCTCGCACTCGTTTCGGGCGTGCTGCTGATGCCGGTCTTCCAGAGGCTTTCAAAAAAGCTCGATCTGCTCTTCGTATCCGTTTTCGCGATCGCCGTGTTCCTTACCGCCGAGCTCCTTATGGAGACGAAGATACTCGTAACGGGCAAGGAGATCGACACCACGCTTCAAAGCTGGCAGCTGGGGCTTTGCTACATACCGCCCGATATGTATAAGACGCGCGTGTGGGAGGCGGTGGACGTGCTCCTCGGCGGCTACAAGCCCACTTTCAAGCTGCATTTCTACGCGATATCGTTCGCGATGCTGCTCTCGCTGCTGAACTCCTTTTACGGCTTCGGGAACATGCTCCTGACCGGGGATAAGAAGCGGAAGAAGGCGCTCGTTATCCAGACTGCCGCGGCGCTGTTTTTCACGGGGCTCTGCATCTGGGCCTGCTTCACGGCGTTCTACCGCGAGGGCGAGCTTACGATACTCGCCGTATCGGCGTGGCTCATGGCGATATTCTTCGTCTCCTTCGGCGTGACGGTCGGCGTATTCACGGGCTCGCTTACGCTCGGCAAAAGGAAGCTCTTATCCGTAGGCCTTCCCGCGCTGACCGCCCTGTTGACGGCGATCCTCATGTACGTCGGCGAGCTTCTGCTCCTTAACGGACATCTCTACGTATTCGGAAGCGGCTTCTTCTTCAAAAGCCTCCCGCTCATCGTGCTCTCCCCCGCGGATATTCTCGTGGTGCTCGCCTCGGGCGGGATAACGGCGCTGATATTCGCGCTCCTGAACGGAAAAAAAGCAAAGGCGGAATAATAAAAAAACCGGCAGTCAAATGCCGGTTTTTTCATTACCCGAGATATTCCAGTATCTCCGCCGCGTTGGTATCGGGCTTGACCTTGGGCATTACCTTTTCGATAAAGCCGTTCTCGTCGATAATGAAGGTCGTGCGGACGACGCCCATCATGGTCTTGCCGTAATTCATCTTCTCCTGCCATACGCCGTAGGCCTCTATCGCCTGCCTCTCCGGGTCGGAGAGGAGTATGAACGGCAGGCCGTACTTTTCGGCGAATCTGACGTGGGAGGCGACGGAGTCGCGGCTTATGCCGACGACCTGCACGTTCTTGTTTTTGAACGCCTCGTATGCGCCGGCGAAGGCGCAGGCCTGGCGCGTGCAGCCGGGGGTGTTGTCCTTCGGGTAGAAGTACAGAACGACCTTCCTTCCCGCAAGATCGCCGAGGGAGACCATATTCCCGTCCTTGTCGGGAAGCGTGAAATCCGGCGCTTTCATTCCTTTTTCGAGCATGTTTTTACCTTCCTTTCAAAAGCTATCCCACCGGCAGTACGGCGGAAAAAACGTATCCCAGCGCGAGCCCCGCGATAAGGCTTATCGCGCACTGCTTCGGACTTTTATAGAGCACGGCCGCCGAGAGTGGGAATATGACCGCCTCCGCCGCGCTTCGGAAGCCGAAATACCAGAAGCCCAGCGCGAAGCAGAACGCCGCCATAACGCCGAGTATAAGGCAGTCCATTATTATGCTGACGGCGTTTTCTCCCTTTGCGTACCAGCAGACGGCCGCGAACAGAGGCGAGAGCAGCGCAAACCCGTACCAGGTCAGCATATAGCTCCGCGGATCGAAGCCCGATATCAGCGCCGAATACAGATGGTAGCAGACGCACATCCCCATGAAGAACGCGAACACGTTGAGCGCGGCCTTCAAAGCCGAGCGGCTGAAAACGGATATCGCGAGAGCGATCAGAAAGAACACGGGCAGGCCGGAAAGCAGATTCCCCGGATCGAGCGCCGCGAGCAGACGGGAGGCGCCAAGGTCCCTTCCGTCCAGCCATTTGGCCAATATGCCCACCGCCGCCCCAAGCAGAAGAAACAGCAGGCTCGCCGCTATATCCCTTGCCCGGCTCTTCGGAGCGCGCGGTTTTCTTATGCCGTAAAGCATTTTCTTCATCTGCGATAGACCTTTTTAATGTATTCGCCGTCGAGCTCGACAACGAAATCTCCGTAAAGGGGCTTCCATTCGCCGTCATCGATATAGGCAACGAAGAAATTCGAGGTGACGAGATCGCCCAGCCTGCGGGCGTCCCAGATATTGACGGAGGCAAGGCGGCGCCTTTCGTTGAGGACGACGTCGTTCTTTTCGACCGCCGCTTCGATGATGCGTTTCGTTTCGTCTATGAAGCTTTCCATAGCCTGCGAAACGGCGGGATCGGTCTCTATGTTGCCCTCGTACGCGGGGGCTTCCGTCACGGCCTCCACCGCGTAAGGCTCGTTTTTGAAGGTATCGAAATCGGGGCCGCCCATCCTATTGGCGCACTCGATGAACGCCGCCCCCGTGAGGTACGACACGATGCGGATGGGGAAATACTCCTTGGGATCAAGGATCCTTTCAAAGAGCCGTTTCCACCTCATGGCGGCCTTTTCGGGCGCGATGGCGAAAAGCGCGGCAAGCTCGATATAGTTCGCCGTGCCCTCTATCTGCTCCGTCGCAGCCTCGTAGCGATATTCGAAGGGGAAGTCCATAAGCCGCCTTTTCCTCATGGAGAGGAGCGTGTCACAGGAGGCTTTATCGCCGTTTTCGACGATATTTCGCATGAGCTCGGCTTCCTTCAGCTTTAGACTGACGTTCTTGGCGGAATAGACGTAGTCCCTCAGAGCGGCGTTCTCGTCGGGGTAGCGGCTCTCGCCTGAGAGGTTCTGGAAGCCGTGGAACATCTCGTGCACCATGGAGGCGGCGAACTCGTCGAGATCGCCTATGCCGTGCGAAACGTCCCATATGGCGACCTGCCCGCCCTCATATTCGACGGAGGTATTCGCCACGAACGCAGCGGGCTTCTCGATCAGTTCGCCGTCAAGGCAGCACTCGTTCCCGCTGTAAACGGCGAACCGCAGCGGAGAAAACCCCCTGAAGAGCGAATCGAGATCGATCCTTGAGAGCCTTTTCGCGGTCTCGCGATAGAGTTCCATAAGGTCCATGCCGATCCTCCTAAATGTATCGTTACTTGTACGTATCGGCGGTGATATCGTCGAGATCGACGTCCTTCGTCTCCTTGACCTTCGTCATGAGCACTATAAGCGACAGCGCCATGAAGGGCACGCAGATGCAAAGGAACAGGATGTCCATGGATATGAAATTCTGCAGCACTATGAACAGCGCCTGGCCTATGAACATGCCCGCGCCTATCATGACGGAGATCGTCCCCATTACGGAGGCGCGCATCCCGGAGGGCGAGGATTCCGCGGGCATCGTGAGTATCAGCGTGTCGGACATGGACCAGAGGCCGCCTATCGAAAGGCCGTAGAACACGCCCGCCGCAAAGGGGCCCCAGCCGAGGCGGCACGCGAGCACGAACATGAGCAGGCCGAACAGCGCGAGCCCGCCCAGTATAAGGCAGACCTTCTTGCGGCCGAGCTTATCGGAGAAGAAGCCGCTGACTATCGTCACCGCGCCGTTGACGAGCGGGTAGATTATCAGCGCGACCGCAACGAGCTCGGTCGTCATCGCGCCCTCGAGCACCGTCGCGTAGTAGGAGGTGTAGAAGGTCGTCGCGAAGAACAGGAAGCCCGCTATGAGTATGCAGCGGAGCTGGCGGTTGACGAATATGAACTTGAGGGCGCGGAAAACGCCTCCCTGCTCGGCGGCCCCGCTCTTCTTATCCGCCTCGGCAAGAGCGGCCCTCTCATCGGGCGTAAGGGAGAGATAATGTCTCCTCTGCTCTACGAAAACCGGCGTCTCCCGCATGAGAAGGAAGGAGCCGGCGCCTACGGCGAGGGCGACTATCACGGGGATGAGGTACACCATGCGCCAGCTTTCGGGGACGTCATCCTTAAGGAACACGCGCGACAATACGCCTATCAGCGAAACGCTGATGAGGGCTATGCCCTTCGCGACGAAGCTGTACGTTGCGCGCTTTTCCTTGGGCGCGGTCTCCATTATGTAGAGCACCTGCATGTCGTTCGGCGTGAAGAACATCATGAACAGCATGCCGAGTATGTACTGCGTCACGCTGCGGCTCGTCATGACTATGAGCATCCCAAGGCCCATGCCGACGGTGTTTATCATCAGGAACAGCCTGCGGCCGTATTTATCGGAAAGCGCCTTGTAGAAGGGCGTTACGATAAGGAACAGGTTGGAAGCCACCTGCCACGGCGCGACGGTGTTGAGCGCCGTCTTGTATTCCGGCGCGTTGACGTTCCTCGACGTGATGCCGAAAAGGTCGAACAGCGCGTAGGGCTGCATAGCTGCGTTGACGTTTGAAGTGATCTCGTCAACGATATAGATGACCGTGAGCACGATCATTGCGAAAAGCAGATAATACGGGCCCTTTCTGCGGGAAGCCTCCCTGCCGAGGCGGGCAAGCTCGCGCTGTTCCCTCACGGGATCGATCGGTCTTTTCAAATTGCGTTCCCCCTTTTTCCGCGGCAAAGCGCGGCGTTTATCTTTCGTAATTATATCAAACGTGCGGACGATACGCAATCCAAAACAGCCGCGAAAGCAAGCTTTCGCGGCTGTTTTTATGATCAGTATTATTTTACCCTTTCGCCCTCGCTCCAGACGTGGGTTATGTCGGCGGGCTGCATGCGGTAGATCAGACGCTCGAAGCGCTCCCTGAGGGAACGGCCCTCGTCCGCCATGCACATGCGCTGATCGTCCGCTACTATGCAGTGCAGGGGATCGCCCGGGGTGAAGCCGCCGCCGTATCCGAGCCTCTTCGCGCCGGCGGAGGTGGCGAGATAGAACGCCTCCGCCATGTTGAGGCAGCGTTCGTTCCTCGCCGTGGCGAGCCAGTTGCGCTTGGACGCCCTTATCGCGGAGATTATTACGCGTGGCATGAATATCGCCGCGCCGCCCGCAACGTCCGAACCCAGCGCCACGTTGATATCCTCGTAAACGAAGCGCCTTACCGGCATTATGCCCGTTGAAAGATCCATATTCGCCGTGGGGCAGTGCACCGCCCACACGTTCCTTTCGTGCATAACGCTCCTCTCCATATGATCGGAATAGACGCAGTGCGCCATGAGCGCGCCCTCTGTGAAGAGGCCGTGCTGCGCATATTCGTGCCAGTAGCCGGCGTATTCCTTGGAGAGCGCCCTCGTGAGGTTGATCTCGTCCGAGTTCTCGGAAAGATGCGTCTGCACGGGGATATTGTATTTAGCCGCAAGCTTGCCCAGGCCGTCGAGCAGCTCGGGCGAGCAGGTGGGGATGAACCTCGGGGTGATGGCGGGCTTGACGAAGCGGTACTTGCGCCTGCTTTCGATTATCCACTGCTCGGTATCCTCCAGGCTCTTGGCGGTATCCTCCCTTATGTAATCGGGGCAGTTCCTGTCCATATTGACCTTGCCGACGAGGCCTATCACGCGCGCCCTCTCGAGGGCGTCCATGAGTATCATGGTGGCCTCCTTGTGGATGGAGGAGAACGCGGCGACCCTCGTAGTGCCGCCGTTTATGAGATCCTTCGCGAATGCGTAATAGACCCTCGAAGCGTATTCGTTCGACGCGAAGCGCGCCTCAGTGGGATAGGTGTAGGTCTCGAGCCACTCGAGCAGCTGCATATCGAGGCCGAGGCCCAGCAGCGGATACTGCGGCGCGTGCAGATGCATGTCGCAGAAAGAGGGCATTATTATGGAGCCCGCAAGATCGGTCACGGGCTGACCTTCGTATTCCTCCGGCAGATCCTTATAGACGCCGACGATCCTGCCGTCCTTGGCCACAAGATACCCGTATTCGACGCAGTTCAGCTTTCCGAAGCTCGGCGCCTCGACTATATCGCCGTGAAGTATCAGATATCCGTTCATGTAGTTTTCCTCCTATCGTTTCCTCAGCGAGGCGAGGTTCTGTTGCCGGGGCCTTCCGCCCCAAATTAATCATCATTAATATATTATCATCATTTCCCGCAAAGCGCAAGCCCCCCGGAGAAGGTTTTTTTCGGAGCGGGCGTTTTCGCCTTACGAAACTTTTTGCGCGGATCGTGCCGCAAACGCCCTAACATTTACACAGAATTTACAAAATGGGGTTTGAACAATCGGCTGATTTATGTTAGTATAATGGGGCAATATAATAAAATGGGTGGTCTGTACGGACGGTCGCGGAACCGTTCGCGTGCGGATCGGGAAGGAAACACTGTTTTGAAAAAATACGGCACTCTGCTAATCTACGCTCTCATCGCCGTCGCCGTGATACTCCTTGTGATCGGCGGCCAGAGCCTGCAGCGCCAGAAGCCGATGGAATACAGCTTCGGCGAATTCACGGACATAGTCCGCGCCGGCATGCAGGTCCCCGAGGGGGAAACATATAAGGAGAACTCCCGAATACTCGCCGTAAGGGTATCCGGTTCGGAGCTCTACGGTCTGTTCACTCCGGAATATTATAAGGAAGTCTTCAAGAAGGAGCTCACCGAGAAGGAGATAAGCTCCCGCCTCGAATCCTTTAAGAAGGGCAAGCTCTACGACTGCCGCACGACGGTCGTCTCCGCCGAAAACTTCAAGGCCGAGATGACGAGCCTCGTCTGCTCCGTAACGGGCGCTTCGAAGGATTCCGTCACCTCCAACGATTACGGCTTCGCCTACATACTGAACGTGGAGCAAGTCTCCTGGTTCTGGATGCTTTTCCCGTATCTGCTCCTCGGCGCGATACTGATCGGCACGACGCTGATCATCGTCCGCGCCTCCGGCCGCGACAACAGGCAGGCCATGAACTTCGGCAAGAGCCGCGCAAGGCTCTCCGACGGGAAGAACAAAAAGACCTTCAAGGACGTTCAGGGCTGTGAAGAGGAGAAGGAGGAGATTCAGGAGATAGTCGATTTCCTGAAGGATCCCGCCGCCTTCACCGCCATGGGCGCGAGGATACCCAAGGGCGTGCTGCTCGTAGGCCCTCCCGGCACGGGCAAAACGCTGCTCGCCAAGGCCGTTGCGGGCGAGGCGAACGTCCCCTTCCTCTCCATAAGCGGCTCCGATTTCGTCGAGATGTTCGTCGGCGTCGGCGCAAGCCGCGTGCGCGACCTCTTCAACACAGCGAAGAGGCTCGCCCCCGCCCTCGTATTCATTGACGAGATAGACGCGGTCGGCCGCCAGAGGGGCGCCGGCCTCGGCGGAGGACACGATGAGAAGGAGCAGACCCTCAACCAGCTCCTCGTCGAGATGGACGGCTTCGAGGGAAATCAGGGCGTCATAATAATCGCGGCGACGAACCGCCCCGACGTCCTCGATCCCGCGCTGCTGCGTCCCGGCAGGTTCGACAGGCAGATCACGATCGACTACCCCGACGTGAAGGGCCGCGAGGCGATACTCAGGCTCTACGCCGAAAAGAAGCCCATGGCGGCGGACGTCGATCTTGCCAAGATAGCGAAGCTCACCCCCGGCTTCACGGGCGCTGATCTTGAAAACGTTCTCAACGAGGCGGCGATACTTGCCGCGAGGAGGCATCTCAAAGAGATCGACACCGATCTCATCTCCGAGGCGATGAAGCGCGTTTCCTGGGGCCCGGAGAAGAAGAGCCGCATAGTCACCCCCGAGGACAGGTTCATAACCGCCACTCACGAGGTCGGCCACGCGATAGTCTCCAAGATGCTCCCGCACTGCGATCCCATAGACGAGCTCTCCGTTATACAGAGGGGCCGCGCGCTCGGCTACACGAGCTACCTGCCCGAGGACGACAACGCCCACATGACGAAGGGCAAGCTGCTCGATCAGATCGCCTCCTTCATGGGCGGCCGCATGGCCGAGGCCGTAAGGCTGGACGATATCAGCGCAGGCGCGCAGAACGATCTCAAGCGCGCGACGGAGCTTGCCAAGCGCATGGTCACCGAGTTCGGCATGAGCGACAACGTCGGCCCGGTTTTCCTTGCCGGCGACGAAGAGGTGTTCATTGGCCGCGAATGGGGGCATCAGCCCAACTATTCCGAGGCCGTGGCCGCCGATATCGACCGCGAGGTGCGCCGCATTATGGAGAACGCCTGCGAGAGGGCGAAGGCCATCATAGAGGAGAACTCCGAAGCCATGACGAGGATAATCGACGCCCTCATCCAAAAAGAGCATCTCTCCGGCGCGGAGTTCGACAGGCTGCTCAATAACGAGCCCGACTGGGAGGATAAGCCCGCGAAGCCCGCCGCTCCCGAGGCGGACGCCGCTCCCGAGACCGACGCGGCTCCCGAGACCGAGCCCGAGACCGGCGCGGCTCCCGAGACCGAGCCTGAAACCGAGACCGCTCCCGAAAACGCGGAGCCCGAAACGGACGAAAATGTTTGATCTGCATACACATTCGATTTTCTCGGACGGCAATCTGCCGCCCGAGAAATTAATAGAGGAGGCAAAGGAAAAGGGGCTGACGCTCCTTGCGCTGACCGACCACGACACTGCGGACGGCGTAAGCGAGGCCGCCGAGGCCGCCGAGAGGTTCGGCGTGCCCTTCCTTGCGGGCATCGAGATAGAGGCGCAGTATTCGGACGAGCTCCACATACTGGGCCTCGGCATAGACCCCGACTCCCCCGCCATGCGGGAGCTTGCCGCAAAGCAGGGCGCGAGGCGCGCCGACCGCAACGAGCGCGTGCTTAAAAGGCTCGCCGCGGACGGCATGGACGTAAGGCGTCATCTTTACTCCTCCCCCGGCTCCGTCACGAAGGTCGATATCGCCGACGCGCTTACGAAGGAGGGTTACGCCTCCTCCATAGGGGACGCGTTCTCCCGTCTGCTCTCAAGAGGCGGGCTCTATTACGAGCCGATGGATCATCCCACCTACGCGGAGGCGATATCCGCGATACGCGCCTCCGGCGGCGTGGCGGTGCTGGCGCACCCGATGAAGATGCGCTGCGATCACCGCGAGCTGATCGAAAAGCTCAAGGCCTGCGGGCTCTGGGGGATCGAGGCTTATTATTCCTCCGCGACGGACGAGCAGACCGAATACTTCCTTTCCCTCGCAAAGGAGTTCCGTCTGCATCCCACCTGCGGAAGCGATTACCACGGCCCGGGAAGGCACGGCGGAGTGACGATGGGCTGCGCTTACAGGCCCGAATACGATCTTCGGATGACCGAGCTGCTGCTGAAATCCATGTTCCGCATCTCCTCGGGTTCCCCCTGCGGGAAGCCGAGAGCCGCCCGCGCCGCAAAAGTCAAGCGCGGCGGCGTTTCGGAGAGCGAATTCACGCTTATTGCCGACAGGCTCGCGAGCGAGCTGCCCGAGGACTTCTTCAAGGGGCTGAACGGCGGCGTGGTCATAGCCGACAGGGCTAAGCTCCACAAGGCAAGCCGCCCCGAACAGCCGCTCTACGTGCTGGGCGAATACCACTACGGCGGGCCGGAGGGGCGCTACATCACCCTCTATTACGGCTCGTTCATGAAGGTGCACGGCTTCCTGCGGGGCGAGGCCTTCAAAGAGAAGGTCAAAAAGGTGCTCCTGCACGAATTCCGCCACCATCTCGAGACGATGGGCGGCGAACACGACCTCGAATACGAGGACGACGTAACCCTGGAGGGCTATCTCAATTCCCCCGACGTGGGGCCGGGCTCCCCCGAGGAACCGGAAATGCGCTGATCCGACAGACACTATGAATCCGCTTACGCACCAAATAGCGGCCGAAGAGGACGGCTGCGCGGTACAGCATATCCTGACCGAGGTATTCCGCATGTCGCGCTCCCATATTTCAAGGCTGAAGCGGCGCGAGGGCGGGATACTTCTTAACGGCGCGCCCTGCTACTCGACGGCGCGGTGCAGAGCGGGCGATACCGTTTCGGCTCTCATTTCCGATCCGCCCGGCACGAAAAGGCTCGAGCCCATGGAATACCCCCTCGATATAGTCTACGAGGACGAATGGCTCGCCGTCGTGAACAAGCCCGCGGGGCTGACCGTACACCCCGAAAGATCGGGCATGGGCGGCTCCGTTGAAAACGCGCTCACGCATCATTTTGCGGAGGACGAGTTCGTTCACACCGTCAGCCGCCTCGACAGGGGGACAAGCGGGCTGATGACCGTCGCCAAATGCGGCTATATGCACGAGCTGATGACGAAGATACTGCACACCCCCGATTTTTACAAGGAATACGCCGCGCTCGTCTGCGGCGTGATAGAGGAGGATTCGGGCTTCGTCGAGCTTCCCCTCGCCCATCCCGAGGGATCAAACTACATGATGCGTTACGATCCCGACGGCAGGTCATGCCTTACGGAGTACGCCGTTATCGAGCGGATGAAGGACAGGACGCTCGTCAGGCTGATCCCGCATACCGGCAGGATGCATCAGCTCCGCGTGCACATGGCGGGGATAGGGCATCCGATAGTGGGCGACTGGCTCTACGGCTGCGAGATACCCGAGACAGACCATCCCGCCCTGCATTCAAGGCGGCTCGTATTCAAGCACCCCCTCACCGGGGCGCGCGTGGAGCTTGAAGCTCCCCTTCCCGACGATATGCTGAGCCTGATGGAGCGAACCATTTGAGCCGCAATAAGCGGCTTTTTTCATTTCCGCCCCGCGGGGAAGCGCTCCGCCTCTTGCCGCGGGCCCCGCGATATGGTATCATCATGCCATGGACAGCATCGCGTTTTCCGCGGCGGTGAGCAGGGCGCTGCTTCGCAAATCCGCCGGCATAGGCATGCTGGGTGAGAAGACGCTCCACTCGGCGCTGAAATACTATTACGAGCCGGACGAGACCAGGCACGAGATCGAATTCTCGGGCTTCTTCGCGGACGTCAAAAACGAGGACGGCGTTATCGAGATACAGACTCGCTCGCTGAGCAGCCTGAAGCGGAAGCTCGCGGCATACCTTCCCCTCACGGCGGTAACGGTGGTGCATCCCGTAGTCCGCAGAAGGCGGCTCATATACCTTGACGAGGAGACGGGCGAGCTTTCAAAGCCCCGCCTTTCGCCTAAAACGGGCAGCGTTTACGACGCTTTCTGGGAGCTTATCCGAATTAGGGAATTCCTGCCCGATCCGAACCTTATGGTGGTGATCCCCGTCGTTGACGCGGACGAGTACCGTACCCGAACGGAGCCGACGCGCGGCTTCAAAAAGCGCCGCGGGAAGTCGCTCACCAAATACGAGCTCGTCCCTACGGAGCTCGTCGAGGAGCGCGTGTTCGTCTGCGGGGAGGACTGGCTCAGGCTGATACCCCCTCCCCTTCTCGAAAAGGACGGCTTTACCGCGGCGGAGCTCTCAAGATCGCTCAAAATATCGGAGGACGACGCGCGCGTCGTATGCAGGACGCTTTTCGAGGCGGCGGCTCTCAAAAGGGAGCGCGTCGGACACGGGTACGTTTACAGGGCCGCTTCGGGCCCGAAGGAGGCGGAATGAAGATATCCCTCATACAGATGAACGTGGTTGAAAGCAAGGAAGCTAACCTCAGAAGGGCGGCGGAGCTGATAAGCTCCGCCGCGGGTTCCGACCTTATCATGCTCCCCGAGATGTTCTGCTGTCCCTACGCCCCGGCTTCGTTCGTCGAGAACGCCGAGCCGGAGGGAGGGCGCGTTTTTCGTGCGCTCTCCGAAATGGCGAAAAGCGCGGGCGCTTACCTTATCGGCGGGAGCATGCCCGAGCTTTCCGAAGGACGCATCTACAACACCTGCTTCGTTTTCGATCCCGAAGGCCGCCTTGCCGCCAAGCACAGGAAGGCGCATCTATTCGACGTGGATATCGCGGGCGGCCAGCGTTTCATGGAATCGGAAACGCTTTCGGCGGGCAAAGAAGCTACGGTTTTCTCCACCCCCTTCGGGAATATCGGCGTCTGCATCTGCTTCGACGTCCGCTTTCCCGAGTTCATACATGAAATGAAGGGCATGGACCTGCTCGCAGTGCCCGCGGCGTTCAACATGACGACGGGCCCCCTGCACTGGGAGCTGCTATTCCGCGCGAGGGCCGTGGACGAGCAGGTATTCACACTGGGCTGCGCCCCCGCAAGGGACGAAAACGGCGGCTACGTATCTTACGCCAACTCCATTGCCGTCGATCCCTGGGGAAGGGTCATCGCGAGGGCCGGCGCGGAGGAGACCGTCCTTTCGTTCGGAATCGACGTTTCGGAGGCAAAGCGCGTGCGGAGGCAGATCCCCACGGGCAGATAGCGTCGAAAAAGCTTTTTCCGTATCTGCAGAGCAAATTTTGCGGATACGGTTTTCTTTTGCGAAAAAATGTGATATGATATGCTTGGTTTAATATGAGCAGAGGGCGCGGGCGCGAAAGCTCCCCGTTAAAGCCCGAGGAAAGGCCCGGCCTCGCCGGGGCAAAGACAATGATAGGCAACGAATTTTCCGTGGGACAGCGCGTGATAATGCGCAAGCCCCACGCCTGCGGCTCATCCGAGTGGGAGATCACGAGGACGGGCGCGGACGTAAAGATAAAATGCACCGGCTGCGGCAGGGTCGTCATGCTCGACAGAGGCGATTTCATGAAGGCCGCGGTCAGGTTCGCGGAGGCAAAAACAGGTGAAGAACAGCAAAGCCACTAAGGAAGCCTGCGAAAGGCTGCACAGCAACGAACCGGCGTTCAAAAAGGCCGGCAATATCGAATTCCTCTTCTTCATAATAGGGCTCGTGCTCGTCATGCTGACGATCCGCGCCTTCCTTGTGGAGCCCGTAAGGGTAGAGGGCGAATCCATGATAAACACCCTTCAGGACGGCGAGCGCTGCTTCGTCGAGAAGGTGAGCTATCTCTTCGCCGCCCCCAAGCAGGGCGACATAGTCATTATCAGGTTCCCCGACCGCGGCCGCGAGACCTTCGTAAAGCGCGTCGTAGCGACGGGCGGGCAGACGATCTCCCTCGGCAGCGAGATGGAGGTCGATCCCGAAACGAACGTCGCGAAGATACGCTATTTCGTGCTGATCGACGGCGAGAGGCTGGACGAATCCGCCTACTCCGACACCATGCTCTTCGACGAGGGCTGGCCCAATATCCCCATCACCTGCGAGGGCTCTCAGGGCGGCAGCTTCACCGTGCCGGAGGGATACGTTTTCGTTATGGGCGATCACAGGACCAATTCTCTCGACAGCAGGCGGGTCGGCCCCATTCCCCTCTCCGACGTTGTCGGCCGCGTGCACGGCACTGTCTATCCCTTCAACGGGATAAGAAAAGTCAAGTAAAGGCGCAATGAGCGAATACACTTTAAGAAGCACATACACCCGCACCTCTTCGGTCCTGCGCAGGGCCGCGGATATCGTCGTCATACTCGTTATCTGCGCGCTGCTCGTTTTCCTGCTCTTCAAATTCATACTCGTGCCCGCGCGTGCGGAAGCCCCCAGGGTGTCCTCGGTCGAAGACGGCGAGCTCCTGCTCGTCGACAGGTTCTCGAGGTTCCTTTTCGACTATTCCGTGGGCGATCTCGTGCTCGCAGAGCAAGACGGCGAAAAGGCCGTGCTCCGCGTGGCGGCGAAGGCAGGCTCGACCTACACCGTGAGGGACGGGCTCGCCTATATCGACGGCGCGCTCATAGACGAGAGCGAGTATTCCGAAGGCTGGGGCGGCTTCCCCGATTTCGAGATCGTCGTTCCGGAGAGCAGCCTCCTGCTCCTGCCGGACGACAGGACGGAGCTTTCCTCTGCGGAGGAATGCGTAGTCCCCTACCGCGATATCACGGGGGAGGTGCGCTTCCGCGTTTCCCCGCTAAAACGGCTCTCTTTCTTCTATTGACCAATTCCCGACGATCAAGGAGGATGCTAATCCGATGCTGAATATCCTTTCATTCCTGTACGCCGCGCTGTTCGCCCTGTCCGGCGTTATGGCCGCAAGGCTGCTCTTCCCGAAGGACAGGCTCGTAAAACAGCTCCTGTTCGGCCTGACGCTCGGGCTCGTGATGCTGCTCTGGCTGCCCGTGCTGCCCTCGTTCATATTCGGGTTCACGCTCGCCTCGCAGGTGATCGCGCTCGTTATCGCGGTCGGCGTCGGCGTGCTCTGCGCAGTTTTCGGCAAGGACAGGGCCGTCACGGGCTCCTTCAAATGGAAGACGGAGCGCCCCCTGCTCCTGACCTGCGTCCCGCTCGTGCTCATAGGCGTGATACTGATGTGCAATCACTACATCACGAACGCCTCGGACGGCTCGCTCCACGTCGGCCAGTGCACCTACGGCGATCTTTGCATGCATCTCGGGTTCATCACCAGCATTTCCGTGCAGAAGACCTTCCCGCCGATGTATTCGATACTGCCGGATACGGCTCTCGGCTATCCCTTCCTCTGCGACAGCGTGAGCTCCACCTTCTACACGCTCGGCTCCACTCTGCGCTTCGCGACGATACTGCCCGCGGTCTACGCGCATATCGTCACCGTGCTCGGCGTATACCTCCTCTTCGAGGACTGGTTCAAGCGCGATTCCGCCGCGGTGCTCGGCACCTGGCTCTTCTTCGTGGGAGGCGGCTTCGGCTTCGCCTACTTCTTCGACAACGCGAAGACCTTCGCGGGCCTTGATTCCGGCAATGCATGGAGCAACTGGCTGAAGGAGACCATGAATATCTACGCCACGGTTCCCGACGGCTCGCCCCTCGATATGGGCAAGCTGCTCATGGAGGGCTGGTACAAGACGCCCACCAATTTCGTGGACAACGGCCTCCGCTGGGTCAACTCCATTGCGGATATGATAATCCCCCAGAGGGCGACCCTCTTCGGCTGGGCGCTCCTGTTCCCCGCGCTCCAGCTCCTTCGCCGCGCGGTATTCGAGAAGGAGACCCGTTTCTTCATCTATCTCGGCGTGCTCGCGGGAGCGATGCCCCTCGTGCACACGCATTCGTTCTTCGCGCTCGGCCTTATGAGCGCGTTCCTCCTGGTCGCTCTCCTCATAGGCCAGGCCTCGAAAAAGCTTACGAAGGACGAAAGAAAGGAAGGCCGCAGGCGGCTCCTGTATTTCCTGCTGTTCGGCGCCATCGCCGTGGCGCTTGCCGCGCCCCAGCTCTTCGGCTTCACGTTCCGCCAGTCCTCCGCGGGCGGCTTTATCAAGTACCATTTCAACTGGTGCAACGAATCCGATTCCTGGCTCTGGTTCTACATAAAGAACCTCGGCTTCATATTCCTTCTGATGGTCCCCGCGTTCCTCTGCGCGAAGAAGGAGACCAAGCTCTTCTACGGCGGCACGCTGCTCATATGGGCGCTCTGCGAGTTCGTCGTTTTCCAGCCCAACACCTACGACAACAACAAGCTGCTCTTCGTCTGGTTCGCGCTTACCTGCGGCATAGTCGCCGATTTCCTGATCGGCATTTGGGACAGGCTGCACGCGCTCCCCGTGAACGCCGGGAAGAAGGAAAAACAGGCGAAGCTCCCCCTCGGGCGGAGGATCGCCTACGCGCTGACCTTCGCCGCGCTCATATTCTCCATGCTGCTCTCCGGCGTTATGACTCTCGCGAGGGAGTACGTCTCCGGCGATCATCTGGGGTTCGAGGAGCACAAGCTGAAATATAAGGAGAACGGCTATCAGGTCGTCTCCGCGGACCTCGTCGGCCTGACCGATTGGATGCGGGACAACGTTGAGCCCGACGCTACGGTGCTCACCGCCACGAATCACAACAACGCCGTCGCCATGCTGACGGGCCGCAACATAGTCTGCGGCGCGCCGACCTTCCTCTTCTACCACGGCGTGAACTACGGCGAGCGCTATAACGACGTCCGCAGGATGTACGAGGATCCCTCCGGCTGCTTCCGCGAGCTGGCCGAAAAATACGGCGTTGATTACGTTCTCATAAGCGGCTGGGAGCGGAGCTCCTACTCCGTCGACGCGGCCTTCTTCTCCACCCTCACGCCCGTGTACCGCGAGGGCGGCACGGTGCTCTACAAGGTCGACTGACAGAATGAAAAAGCCTCCGGCGGAGGCTTTTTTTCATTTCAGCGCGGGCATTCCCGCAAAAAATATAACGGAAAGCAACAATATATCGTGTCATCGGCGCGCGGTTATGATATAATAGCAGAATAGTAAAATACTATGGAGGATCGTCACCATGACCGTCGGCAGCAGTATGAGCGGCAACTACACCCGCAGAAGGGGCGTCCTGATGCCCGTTTTCTCGCTTCCCTCCGAATACGGAATAGGCACGCTCGGCAAGGCCGCCTATGATTTCGTCGACAGGCTTTCCGAATGCGGCGCGTCCATTTGGGCGATACTGCCCACCGGCGTTACGGGGTACGGCGATTCCCCCTATCAGAGCTTTTCGAGCTTTGCGCTGAACCCCTATTTCCTCGATCTTGCCATGCTCTGCGACGAAGGGCTCCTCACCAAGGAGGAGTGCGATTCCGTCGATTTCGGGTCGGATCCCTCCGCCGTGGATTACGGCAGGCTGTACGAGAACCGCTTTCCCCTGCTCATGACCGCCTACGCGAGGGCGATCGAGAAGGGCGGCACCATGGAGAGCATAGCCGAATTCGAAAAGACCGCTCCATGGCTGGAGGATCACGCGGTGTTCACCGCCTTAAAGCAGATGCAGGGAGGCCGTCCCTGGTACGAATGGGACGAGGGGCTGAAAATGCGGGATCCCGCCGCGCTCGGGGCCGTTCGTGAAAAGATCGCCTGCGAGGTCGGCTTCCATAAATTCCTTCAGATGAAGCTTGCCGAGCAGTGGGCGAAGCTTTCGGATCACGCGCTCAAAAAGGGCGTGCTCATAATGGGCGATCTGCCCATCTACTGCGCCTACGACTCGGCCGACTGCTGGGCCTACCGCGAGAATTTCCTTTTCGACAAGGACGGCCGTCCCGTTGAGGTGGCGGGCGTTCCCCCGGATTATTTCTGCGAGGACGGTCAGCTCTGGGGCAATCCGCTCTACGACTGGCCCCGCATGAAGAAGGACGGATTCTCCTTCTGGATGGCAAGGCTCAGAAGGGCCGCCGAGCTCTATTCCATACTCCGCATAGACCATTTCCGCGGATTCGCCTCCTACTACGCCGTCCCCGCGGGCGCGAAGAACGCCAAGATCGGCGAATGGCGCAAGGCGGAGGGCCGCGCCCTCTTCAAAAAGGCGGCGGAGGAAGGCCTGCCCGTCGAGATAATCGCCGAGGATCTGGGCTTTATAACGAGGGACGTCAAGCTCCTTCTTGCGAACACGGGCTTTGCGGGGATGCAGGTTATGGAGTTCGCCTTCGACAGCGACAGGAAGAACCCCCACCGCAACAAGAGATGGGACGGCAGGCCCGAATCGCTGAGGAACAAGATCGCCTACACCGGCACGCACGACAACACCACCATGCTCGACTGGTGGGAGAACGCCGATGAGGAAACTAAGCGGATCGCCGAAAGATACGCCGGCACGAAGGAGGATATGCCCTTCTCCCTCATGAAGGCGATAATGAACTGCGACGCGCGCCTTGCGGTATTCCCCGCGGCGGACGTCCTTATGAAGGGCGCGGAGGCAAGGATCAACACCCCCGCCACCGAAACGGGCAACTGGACCTGGCGCATGAGGCCGGACGAAACGGATCTCTTCGCGGGGAACCTTAAAAAGCTATTTGAATAAAGAGGTAATATCTGTATGTTGATGGATGCAAGAGGCATTGTAAGAAGGGCCGAAGAGGAACTGAGGAGCGAATATCTCGTCGATCTCGGCGAGGCGACCGTACCGCAGCTCCACAGGGCGCTTTCAAACGCGGTGATGTACGCCATGTCGGACGACTGGCGCAGGAGCCGCCGCGCGCACGAGCAGACGAGGCGCGCCTACTATCTTTCCGCCGAATACCTTACGGGGCGCATGGTGTATAACAACCTCTACGCCCTCGGGATACTGGACGAGGTCAAATCCCTCCTCAAGTACCGCGGCGTGGATATCTCCGTTATGGAGGATATAGAGGACTGCGCGCTGGGCAACGGAGGCCTCGGCCGCCTTGCCGCCTGCTTCCTCGACAGCGCCGCCACGCACGACCTGCCCCTGGACGGGTACGGCCTGCGCTACAAGTTCGGCCTTTTCAAGCAGGATTTCCGCAACGGCTTCCAGATGGAGCTTGCCGACAACTGGCAGAAGCAGGGCGATCCCTGGAGCCGCCGAAGGGACGATAAATCCGTCGTGGTCGAATTCTCCGACGGCAAGGTCATGGCCGTTCCCTACGATATGCCCATCATCGGCTACGGCACGGACAACGTGGGCTTTTTGAGGCTCTGGCAGTCCGAGCCCATCGAGGAGCTCAATTTCGCGCTGTTCAACGCGCAGGAATACGCCGAGGCGGTCAGGGAAAAGAACCAGGTCGAGGACATCACCCGCGTGCTCTATCCCAACGACTCCACCGAGGCGGGCAAGAAGCTGAGGCTCAAGCAGCAGTATTTCCTCTCCTCCGCCTCCATGCAGGATATCGTCCGCCGCTATAAGCGCGTCCGCGGGAACGACCTTACGGGCTTCGCCGCGCACGCCTCCGTCCAGCTTAACGACACGCATCCCACGATCTCCATCCCCGAGCTTATAAGGCTGCTCATGGACGAGGGCATGGATTTCGACTCCGCGCTCGATACCGCCAGGCAGACCTTCAACTATACCAACCACACCCTCATGAGCGAGGCGCTCGAAAAGTGGAGCGTCGACCTTATAAGGGCCGTCGTGCCGAAGATGCTCGAGATAATCGAGAGGATAAACGATCATCTCATCGAGGAGCTGCGCGATATGTCCGTCCCGCAGGACCGCATCGACCGCATGAGGATAATCGACGGCGGCCTCGTCCACATGGCAAGGCTCGCGGCGTACGTCTCCTCCTACATAAACGGCGTCGCGGAGATCCACTCCGAGCTTTTGAAGACGAGCGTCCTTTCCGATTGGTACGCCGTCTACCCCGAGCGCTTCCTCAACATGACGAACGGCATCACCCCGCGCCGCTGGCTCGGCCTCTGCAATCCCGAGCTCACCGCCATGCTGAAGAGCAAGATAGGCGACGGCTTCCTCAAGGATCTTTCCAAGCTCAAGAAGTTCGAGCCCTACATCGGCGCCGAGACCGTCAAGCATTTCCGCGAGATCAAGCAGCACATGAAGACCCGCCTTTCGAGGCTCATCGCCGACAAGGAGGGCGTGCAGATACCCGCGCATTTCGTGTTCGACGTGCAGGTTAAGCGCATGCACGAGTACAAGCGCCAGCTCATGAACGCGCTCTCCATAATGTACATCTATTACAGCGTCAAGGAGGGGAAGCTTAAAGATATGCCCTCTACGGCGTTCATATTCGGCGCGAAGGCCGCTCCCGGCTACATAATGGCGAAGAACATAATCAAGTTCATCAACGATATCGCCGAGCTCGTTAACAACGATCCCGAAGTCAACGGCAAGATGCGCGTGGTGTTCGTCCGCAACTACAACTGCTCCTACGCCGAGCACATAATCCCCGCCGCCGATATCTCCGAGCAGATCTCCCCCGCGGGCACCGAGGCCTCCGGCACGGGCAACATGAAGCTGATGCTGAACGGCGCAGTCACGCTGGGCACCTACGACGGAGCGAATATCGAGATCGTCCGCGAAGCCGGCGAGGAGAACAACTACATATTCGGCGCGAGGGTCGACGAGCTCGAGAGGGTGCGTCCGAACTACCGCCCGATGGATATCTACAACTCCGACGAGCTGGTGAAGAAGGCCGTCGATTCGCTGATAAACGGCACCGTCGCGAAGGACGAGGATTCGAGAAGGATCCACCGCGAGATCTACAATTCCCTCCTCATAGGCGATTGGCGCAAGCCCGACTACTATTTCAGCCTCTACGATCTGCACGCCTACGTCGACGCGAAGCTCCGCGCCATCTACGATACCAAGGATCAGGACGCCTTCGCCCTGAAGTGCCTCAAAAACGTCGTATCGGCGGGCAAGTTCTCCAGCGACAGGACGATCGCCCAGTACGCCGAAAGCATCTGGCACATCGGTAAGATCGAGGAGCTCTGACGCATAAATATATCCCCGCGGGATATTGAATTTTCAAAAGCATTGGTTATAATAATAGCGAAAATCCGCAAAAGGAGGATACAAAAATGGAGATCAACAAGCAGATGACCATATCCGATATTCTTTCCGTGGACCGCGGCATCGCCAACATACTCATGGCGAGCGGCATGCACTGCCTCGGCTGCGTAATGGCGAGCGGTGAGAATCTTGAGCAGGCCTGCGCCGTTCACGGCATCGACTGCGATCAGCTCGTAGCGACGATCAACGATTGGCTCGCGAGCAAATAAGACTCAAAAAAGCCCCCTCGGGGGGCTTTTTTCGTTGATATCCGGGGAGGCGAAAGCCTCCCCCTTTTTTGCCGTCAGCAGCCGCAGCCGCAGTTGCTGCCGCAGCCGTTGTTGTTCTCGCAGCCGCAGCCGTTGCCCCAGGTGCCGAGCAGGGCCAGTATGATGAGCCACCACCAGTTGTTGCCGCAGCCGTTATTGTTGTCGCAGCCGCAGCCGCAGCCGGTGAAATTGCCGTTGCCGAACAGGAGCAGGAGGATTATCACCCACCACCAGTTGTCACCGAAATTGCCGTTGCACATTTTTTTATTCCTCCTCAGACGAAAATGCTTGATACGGCGTTTCGCGCCGTTCAAGATATAATACGCGCGGAGGAAAACATGTGTGAAAGCGCAAGGCTCAGTCCGCAAAGCTCCTGTATTCCAGAAGGTCTCCCGGCTGGCAGCCGAGCGCGTCGCAGAGCTTTATGAGAGTCGATACCTTGACCGCCTTGGCCCTGCCGTTTTTAAGTATGGAGATGTTGGCTATCGTTATGCCCACCTTATCGGCAAGCTCGCCCACCTTCATCTTTCGCTTCGCCAGCATCACGTCGATATTGAATATCATCTCGCCGGGAAGCCTCTCTTCGATCCTTTCGTTCTCTTCCATGCCGCACCTCATATGGTAAGATCGCTCTGTTCCTGCAGCTCGGCCGCCTTCCTGATGAAGTGCGAGAGCGCCGCCGCCGCGACCGCCATTGCCGTTCCGACGACGCAGACTATCAGGGACATCAAAAGCACCCCGGGATGGTTGGCATTGCAGAACATCATCACGACGTTCGCGATGAAGAAGTACAGTACGTCCGCCCCTATGAGGATCGCTATCGCCGCGAGCAGCTTCGCGTTCGCCATGCAGAAGGAACGGCCGTTCCCGATGTTGTGGGCAACTATCCACGCCAGCACCAGCGCGGCCAGCACGGGCAGCGCGGTGATGCTGATGAGCGTAAGCCACACGGGGAAAAGATACGCGAATTCGCCGTCGCCCGCCTCGGCAAGGGGCCTGCCGAAGACCTCCGGCACTATCCAGCAATAGACGAGGCCCATGCAGATCAGCACGGATATTATCGCGATCTTGAGAAGAAGCGCGAGCGTTTTTTGTTTCATATCGGTTCTCCCTTCGGTTGATATGCGCATTATAGCACGGTCTTAGCGTGTTGTCAACAACTTTTTATCGCATTCCGATAAATATTTTTGAATACGGCCCTGAGAAGCGGCCTTCGGGAGAAACGGCGGCACTTGACAAAGAACGCTCCTGCGGGTATTATATATGGTGGTAATAATAATAAAGGAGGCAGTTTCCTCATGAAACTCGAATTAGGAACAGTTATCCACGGCTTCAAGGTGGAGCGCATAAGGAACTCCGCCGAGGTTGGCGGCGTCTTCTACGAGATGCGCCACGAAAAGACCGGCGCGACGCTTTACTGGGTCGATAACGGCGATAACAACAAGACCTTCTGCGTGGGCTTCAAGACCCTGCCCGAGGATTCGACCGGCGTATTCCACATACTGGAGCACTCCGTCCTCTGCGGTTCCGAGAAGTACCCCGTGAAGGAGCCCTTCGTCGATCTTATGAAGAGCTCGATGAACACCTTCCTCAACGCGATGACCTTCCCCGACAAGACGATCTACCCCGTTTCGAGCCGCAACGAGAGGGATTTTTTGAATCTCACCTCCGTGTATCTTGACGCGGTGTTCGCGCCCCGCTGCGCGGTCGATCCCAACGCCTTTCGTCAGGAGGGCTGGCATCTCGAGGTCGGCGAGGACGGCGTCCCCTTCATAAATGGCGTCGTTTACAACGAGATGAAGGGCGCGACCTCGGGCGTGGACGAGATACTTAACGAGGGCATGGGCGCTCTGCTCTTCCCCGACAACTGCTACGGCTTCAATTCCGGCGGCGATCCCGTCAACATCCCCGAGCTCACCTATGATATGTACAAGGCTATGTATCATAAGTATTATCATCCCTCCAACGCGAGGATATTCCTCGACGGCGACGTGCCCCTTGACGAGACGCTCGCCCTGATCGAGAGCTACATCGGCGGCGCCGAGAGGCAGGACGCCGTGCACGAGATCCCCCTGCAGGAGATGAAGCCCGCAAGCTCCACCCTGTATTACGAGGTCGGCCCCGAGGAGGAGACCGCGGGCCGCACCATGATCTCCTTCGGCAAGATCGTCGGCTCCTACGCCGAGAAGCGCCGCATGATGATGACCGAGGTGCTCTGCTCCCTGCTGGCCGATACCAACGAATCGCCCCTTAAGCGCGCCATACTGGACGCGGGCCTCGGCGAGGACGTCGAGCTGGAGCTTATGACCGACGTCGAGCAGCCCTGGCTCTGCCTGACCGTGCGCAACACCGAAGCCGAAAAGGCCGAGGCGATAAGGTCCAAGACCGAGGAGGTCGTCGCCTCCCTGCTCCGCGAGGGGCTCGACAAGTCCCTTCTTACCGCGCACCTGAACCGCTACGCATTCCGCATCAAGGATATGCAGGAGCCCGCGGGCCTCTACCGCTGCATATTCAGCTACATGAGCTCGCTCTACGGCGGCGATCCCATGCTCTATCTTGAAAACGACAAGGACGTTGAAGCCCTTAGGGAGGGCATCGAGAACGGAGAATTCGACAAGCTGCTTGCCGATCTGCTCGATTTCGACAATATGTCCATGCTGACCGTGCTGCCCTCCAAGACCCACGGCGAAAAGCTCCGCCGCGAGGAGAAGGAGCGCGCCGAGGCCATCTATAAGGCGCTCTCGGAGGACGAACTCAAGCAGCTCGCCGCCGACAACGATCGCCTGCACGCCTGGCAGCAGACGCCCGATTCCGAGGAGGATATCGCGAAGCTGCCCGTACTGCCCCTTTCCGAGGTCAGCCCGGATCCCATGAAGATCCCCACCGAGGTCTGCGGCAAGAAGGGCCTTACGCTGTTCCACGCGATCCCCTCGCAGGGAATAGTCCACTTCAACCTCTACTTCTCGCTCACCGATCTTACCGCCGAAGAGCTCTCCGCGGCTTCCGTTATGGCGGCCCTTATGACCAAGCTCCCCACGAAGAAGCGCAGCGTGGCCGATCTGCAGAAGGAGATCAAGACCTATATCGGCAAGCTCAAGTTCGAGATAAAGGCCTCCATGAAGAAGCCCGAGACCTGCACCCCGTATTTCGCGGTCTCCTGCGACGTGCTTGAGGAGAATCTCGAAAAGGCGCAGGAGCTCCTTGCCGAGATACTGACCGAGACCGAGTTCGACGGCGCGGACCGCATAAAGGAGGTCGTGCTCCAGATCGACGAGATGACCAAGCAGAGGAGCATTATGGCGGGCCACGTGATCGGCATCACCGCGGTAAGCTCCCACTATCTGTCCGCCGCCGTCGTTAACGAGGCGACGATGGGCTACACCTACCGCAGCTTCGTCAAGGACCTTGCCCGCGATTTCGAAGCCAAGGCTCCCGCTTTCATCGCGCTCATCACCCGCATACGCGATAACTCCCTCGTCGGCAGCAGGCTGACCGTCGGCATCACCGCGAACGAGAAGCCCTGCATGTGCGCGCTGAAGCAAGCTCTGCCCGAGGGGACTCCCGCTCCCGCCGAGGTGCATTACGACAGCCCCGTTCCCGAGAAGTTCGGCGTGCGCATCCCCGCGCAGGTCAGCTTTGCCGAGAAGGGCATACTGATGGCCGAGCCCGACGGCGCCATGAAGGTCGCCTCCACAATAATCGGCCTTAACTTCCTCTGGAACAAGGTCAGGGTGCAGGGCGGCGCTTACGGCGTAGGCCTTAACGTGAGCAATCGCGGCATGCTCTGCCACTACACCTACCGCGATCCCTCCCCCGCGAGGAGCATCGGCGTGTTCGGCGAGGAGAGCGATTTCCTCAAAGCCTTCTGCGAGAGCGGAGAGGATCTTACGAAGTTCATAATCTCCACCATCGGCAGCACGGAGCCCCTCATGTCCCCGGCCGAGATGGGTGCCTTCGCCGACATGAACCACCTTGACGGCAGGACTCCCGAGACCGAGAAGAAGCTCCGCGAGGAGATACTCTCCGCCACGAAGGAGAAGCTCCTCGAGCTCGGAAAGGTGCTCGACGACTGCCGCGACAACGGCAGGATCTGCGTAGTCGGCTGCGATTCGGCCCTCGCCGAGTTCGGCGACATGCCCATCATGGACGCGTAAAACCACGAAAGAATAACGAAAAAGCCGTTGTACAGCAGCTTTCCCGCCGTACAGCGGCTTTTTTATTTGCATAATTCTCACAGGAGCCGGCAGGCCCCGCCCGAGCGGACGCTTGTCGCCTGCGGTCTATGGGTTTTCCCTTTCGCGGATGATCTCGGGCCGGGATCGTCAGGAGCCGAGATCTATCCAAATGACGGGACGGACGCCCGTGATATCGTAAACGCCGAGTATGCTGAAATCATAAGCGGAACCGTCGACATAGTAGCCGTAGTTGGAGACGTAGCCTTCCTGGTCGACGACCGCGGCAAGGTCATAGCCGTAGCCGGGCGACCGCAGCCACCACCAGAAGCGCGCCCTGTCGCGCGAAATATAGCTGTCGCCGGTCAATGCGCCGCAGGCTAACGCATAATCCGTCGCGACGCAGTTTCTTGCCTCGTTAGTGCTGAAATACTCGTTTGCCTCTTTGATGCTGAGGAGGAACACTTTGTCGGTCGTTTCTTCGCCGGGAAACGTGCTGTACTCGGGATTTTTATCGGCTGTGACCAACGTGTTAATAATGAGGCTTCGCTCCCCGGAAGAGAACGCTTCCTTCAGGAACGGTCCGTTGAGCCACAAGCGAAGATAACTCGTTTCCCACGTCACGGCCGAATACGCCATACTGTAAGGCTGACAATCGAGCGCGTATTTGCTTATCAGCAATACCTTGAGATCGTCCTTGTCGAGCACGATCCACTCGATGGGTTCTTTTCCGTTCTCCTCGATATTGTCCTGCTCGTATGCGCCGAAGGTGTACGTGTCGCCGGGCTTGATGCTGTTGAGCAGATCGTATTTTTCTTTGCCGAATTTGCCGATATAGCATTTTTCGATCTGATCGGAGACGTTCCTCTTCCCTTTCAGCGCAGTGAAGGCCTCGATCGCTTCGTCGTATCTTCCTTCGTTGTAAAGCGCTTCTGCCGCTTTGTATTTGCCGTGCGGGATTATGACCGTCGTCAGGATGATCGCAAAAGCGATGCAGGCGGCTATGATCGGAATGACTATCGGGAGACTTTTCCTGAACCTTTCCGCAGCCCTTCTCTTTGCTGCGATCTTCAGGACGCCCTTCCGCAGCTCTTCGATCTCCCGCGCTTCGGCCTCATAGACTTCCCTCTGAGCCTCGTCCGCGTGCTCCAGCGCCCGCTTGTAGTCCTCGTCGTCAAATATCGACGTCGAAAGCGCGCGGTCGACCGTCGGAACGAGCCTATGCGTCGCGGGGCTCTCGAAACAGCCGACGCCGTAACGGCATAGTACGATCTGCCAGTACGCCTCCGCGTCGCTCCGATCCTCGTTCAGAATCTCCCCGCAGATCGACATCGCCTCGTCGAACTCCTTGTTCCTGCGAAGGCTGTCCGCGTGATCGTAAAGCTCAGCCTTTTTGTCACAGCCCGGATGCGGCAGGGTCTGTTTGTTTCCGCAGCCGCCGCACACGCCGACCGTTTCGCCCTCGTTGAATTCGATTGCGCTCCCGCACATTCTGCATTTGAAAACTGGCATATTCTCCTCCTGGTTTTTCCGTATGTTTTTTTGTTCCCGACGTTCTGAGAAATGCTTTTCGGAGGCGCTGATCAAAAAGGGCTTGAGACCTTCCTTTGAAAACCACCCGTAAAAGCGCTTATTGCTTCATCGCTCCCGCTATGCTTGCCGCAAGGCGGACGTTGTTGTAAACGAGGGCGATATTCGTATCCAAGCTCTCGCCGCCCGTAACGTCCTTTATCTCAGCGAGCAGGAAGGGCGTTATGTTCTTGCCCTTTACGCCGAGGTCGTTCGCCTTTTTAACGGCGGCCTCTATCACGGCGTCGATCCTCGATTTATCCATGGAGTACTCCTCGGGAACGGGATTGACTATGAGCGTTCCGCCCTTTATCCCGAGCCTAAGCTTCGCGTCGAGGGCTTTCGCTATCTCCTCCGGGGAATCCATGCGGTAATCGGTATTGAAGCCGCTCGACCTCGTGTAGAAGGCGGGCATCTCGTTCGTGCCGAAGCCTATCACGGGAACGCCCTTGGTCTCGAGGTATTCGAGGGTGAGGCCTATGTCGAGTATGCTCTTCGCGCCGGCGCAGACCACCGCGACGGAGGTGCGGCCCAGCTCCTCGAGATCGGCGGAGATATCCATGGTCTCCGTCGCGCCCCTGTGGACGCCGCCGATGCCGCCCGTGGCGAACACCTTTATTCCCGCCATGTGCGCGAGTATCATGGTCCCGGCGACTGTCAGCGCGCCGTCGCCGCCCCTTGCGGCTATCACGGCTATGTCGCGGCGGCTGGCCTTCGTGACCTTTGACCCCGCTTTGCCGAGGTATTCGAGCTGTTCGGGATCGAGACCGACGCAGAGCTTTCCGCCGAGTATCGCGCAGGTGGCGGGAACGGCTCCCTCCTCGCGCGCTATGCGCTCGCATTCCTTTGCGGTCTCGACGTTCTGGGGATACGGCATACCGTGGGAGATTATCGTGCTCTCCAGCGCTATCACCGGCCTGCCGTTTTCGATCGCCTCGGCGACCTCCTTCGAGTACAAAATGTTATCGTTAAGCTTCATATTTTCGCTCCTTTTGTTTATGAAATAATCATACCATATTTTTCGCCGTTTGGGAAGCCCCGCCCTTCTGACGGGGAGCTCTCCCCTCCGCGGGATGATGCGGGCACGCGGCGGGACGCGGCCCCGGACGGAGGAAAAAACATGATAACTGCTTGAAAATATATCTCTTCTCCCCCTTTTCCTGCACCGAGTTCCGTTATATAATAAGGGGGATAATGCAAGGATGGCAAAATATGCCGTCCCGGCGAAATTATAAAACCAAAATCTCAAAAGAAGGAACGGTATAATATGGACGAACTGAAAAAAACCCCGCTTTACGAGGCGCATATCGCCCTCGGCGGCAAGATGGTCGATTTCGGCGGCTGGGCGCTTCCCGTTCAGTACAGCTCGATAATCGAGGAGCATAAGGCTGTCCGCACCGCGTGCGGTCTGTTTGACGTTTCCCACATGGGCGAGGTCATCGTTGAGGGCAAGTCCGCCTTCGATTTCATCCAGAACCTCGTTACCAACGACATCACCACCATGACTCCCGGCCGCTGCCGCTATGCCGTTATGTGCTACGAGGACGGCGGAGCTGTCGACGACGTTCTGATCTACAAGTTCAGCGACAAGCGCTATATGCTGGTCGTCAACGCCGCCAACACCGACAAGGACTTCGAGTGGATGCAGAAGAACGCCTTCGGCGACGTGGTGCTCACCAACGAGAGCCCCCTCTGGGCGCAGCTCGCTCTGCAGGGCCCCGCTTTCGAGAGCGTCCTGATCGCCGCCGGTTACGAGGGCGAGATCCCCGCGAAGAACTACACCTTCACCGAGAACAATATCGTCGCGGGCGTCAAGTGCCTCGTCTCCCGCACCGGCTACACCGGCGAGGACGGCGTCGAGCTCTACTGCGCCGCCGAAGACGCGATGAAGCTCCATGCCGCGCTGCTTGCCGCGGGCAAGGAATTCGGTCTTCTCCCCTGCGCTCTCGGCGCGAGGGACACCCTCCGTTTCGAGGCCTCCATGCCCCTTTACGGCCATGAGATGAGCGACAAGATCAACCCCGTCGAGTGCGGCGTAGATTTCGCCATCAAGTTCAAGAAGCCCGCCTTCATCGGCCGCGAAGCCCTCATTCAGCCCGCCAAGCGCATGCGCATCGGCCTCAAGGTCCTGAAGGGCCTTGCAAGGGAGCATATGCCCGTTCTGGCCAACGGCGTCGAGGTCGGCTTCACCACCAGCGGCGGTCCCGCTCCCTCCCTGGGCGGCAACTACGCCATGGCGATTGTTCCCGTTGACGTTCCCGAGGACGCGGTCTGGACGATCGACGTCAGGGGCCGTCAGATCCCCTGCGAGCGCGTGGCGCTTCCCTTCTACAAGCGCGCGTAACGCGAAAGAGTCTGTTCCGGGTATTCCCCGACTGAAATAAAGAAAATCAATCAGGAGGTATATTTTATGGTTCCCAATGATCGTAAGTACACCCGTGACCACGAGTGGGTCATGGTAGAGGGCAACGTTGCCAAGATGGGCATCACCGCTCACGCCGCCGAGGCTCTGGGCGATATCGTTTACGTCGAGCTTCCCGCCGTCGGCGACGAGACCGTCATGGGCGAGAGCTACTGCGTAGTCGAGTCCGTCAAGGCCAGCTCCTCCGTCTTCTCCGCCGTTACCGGCACCGTCGTCGAGGTCAACGAAGAGCTTGACGGCGCTCCCGAGAAGCTCAACGAGGACGCTTTCGAGAACTTCATCGCCGCCGTAGAGTTCACCGAGATCAACGAGGATGAGCTCATGGACGCCGAAGCCTACGAGAAGTTCTGCGAGGAAGAAGCATAATTCCATAAGACGACGCGCCGCCGGCGGAGGGAACTCCGTCGGCGGAACGGTTTTTGTATCGTGTGCCGCCGAGCCTGCGGCTTTGCCTTAAATCAAAAGAAGGAGTATCGATATGAGATCATACGTACCCAACACCGAAAAGGAACGTCTTGAGATGCTTCATGACATCGGCATGAACTCCATGGACGATCTTTTCAGGGATATCCCCGAGGATCTGAAGCTCAAGAAGCCCCTCGATCTTCCCAAGCCCCTCTCCGAGACGGAGCTCCGCGATCTTATCCACGGCTTCGTCTACATGAACGAGGAGGGCGGCCCCCTCTTCAGGGGCGCGGGCGCATACCGCCACTACATCCCCTCCGTCGTTCCCCAGCTCGCTATGAGGAGCGAATTCTACACCGCCTACACCCCCTATCAGGCCGAGATGAGCCAGGGCATGCTCCAGAGCCTCTTCGAGTATCAGACGGTCATCTGCCGTCTCACCGGTCTTGACGCGGCCAACGCCTCCGTTTACGACGGAGCCACCGCCGCCGCGGAAGCCATGCTCATGCTGCGCGATAACAAGCGCAAGAAGAAGATCCTCTACTCCGCCGCCCTCAATCCCGACGTTATCACCGTCATGAAGACCTACGCCCACTGCGCGGGCCTCGAGCTCGTCGAGATCCCCGTGACCGACAAGGGCGTTACCGATAAGGCCGCCGTTGCCGCCAATATGGATGGCGCTGCGGGCTGCATAGCCGCCAATCCCAACTATTACGGCTGCATCGAGCCCATGGCCGAGCTTGCCGAAACGGTGCACGCGGCGAACGGCCTCTTCGTGGCTTACGTCAATCCCATCAGCCTCGGCGTTCTCAAGCGCCCCGCCGATTACGGCGCGGATATCGCGATAGGCGACGGTCAGCCTCTCGGCCTGCCCATGGCGTTCGGCGGCCCGTACGTCGGCTTCATGGCGGCGACCAAGAAGCTCATGCGAAACCTCCCCGGCAGGATCGCCGGTCAGACGACCGACGCCGAGGGCAACCGCGTGTTCGTGCTCACCCTGCAGGCCAGGGAGCAGCATATCCGCCGCGAGATGGCCTCCAGCAACATCTGCTCCAACCAGATGCTCTGCGCGATAATGGCCTCCATGTACTGCTGCGTGATGGGCCCGAAGGGCATGCGCGAAGTCGCCGAGCAGAATATCGCCAAGGCGCACGAGCTTGCCAAGAAGCTCACCGCGCTTGACGGCGTAAAGCTCCGCTACCCCGACACCCCCTTCTTCAACGAGTTCGTTATCGACGTGGAGGACGCCGCGGAGATCGACAAGGCGCTCGCCAACTACTCCATCACCGGCGGCCTCGTGCTTCCCGACGGAGGCATGCTCTGGTGCGCGACCGAGATGAACAACACCGAGGAATTCGATTTCGTCTGCGATCTTATCGAAGATACGCTTGATCCCATGGGAGGTGAAGAGTGATGCGTTCCGAGTATAAACTGATCTTTGAGCGTTCCCACGAGGGACGCAGGGCTTACGACCTGCCCGAATGCGACGCCCCCTCCGCCGTTTGCGAGATACCGGAGGAGTATCGCGCGGATAACGACCTGAAGCTCCCCGAGCTCGGCGAGGTCGACCTTGTCCGTCATTACACCAACCTCTCCCGCCGCAATTTCGGCGTGGACAACGGCTTCTATCCCCTCGGCAGCTGTACGATGAAGTACAACCCCAAGATCAACGAGGAGCTCGCTCCCATGTTCGACGAGGTTCATCCTCTGCTCGATCCCGCCATGTGCCAGGGCTGCCTTGCCCTCATGGCCGATATGGAGCATATGCTCTGCGAGATCTGCGGCATGGACGCCTTCACGCTCCAGCCCGCGGCGGGCGCGCACGGCGAGCTGACCGGCCTTATGCACATCAGGGCGTATCATGAGCACAGGGGCGACACCGCCCGTACGACCATGATCGTTCCCGACGCGGCGCACGGCACCAACCCCGCTTCCGCGGCGATGGCCGGCTTCAAGGTGAAGGAGATCAAATCCGCTCCCGACGGCGGCGTCGATCTGGACGCGCTGCGCGCGGCGGTCGGCCCCGATACCGCGGGCCTCATGCTCACCAACCCCTCCACGCTCGGCCTCTTCGAGCGCAACATCAAGGAGATCGCGAAGATCGTCCACGAGGCGGGCGGCCTCCTCTATTACGACGGAGCGAACCTGAACGCCATAATGGGCGTCGTACGTCCCGGCGATATGGGCTTCGACGTCATGCACATCAACCTGCATAAGACCTTCTCGACGCCCCACGGCGGCGGCGGTCCCGGCAGCGGCCCCGTCGGCGTAAAGAGCCACCTCATCCCCTTCATGCCCGTGCCCCGCATCGAGCAGAAGGACGGCATGCTGACGCTCAATTACGACAAGCCCGATTCCATCGGCAAGATCAAGAGCTTCTACGGCAATTTCGGCGTCATCGTCAAGGCTTACTGCTACATCCGCTCCCTCGGCGCGGCCGGCCTGAAGGAGGCCTCCGAGAACGCGGTGCTCAACGCCAACTACGTGATGAACAAGCTCCGCGGCGTATATGAGATCCCCCATGACCGCACCTGCATGCACGAGTGCGTCGTCACCCCGGGCGAGCTCATGGATTACGGCGTGAACACCTCCGATATCGCCAAGGCGCTCATCGACCGCGGCTATCATCCCCCGACGATCTACTTCCCGCTGATCGTGCACGAGGCGATGATGATAGAGCCCACCGAGTCCGAATCCCGCGAGACGCTGGACGAGTTCGTCGAGGCGATGAAGGGCATTGCGGAGCAGGTGAAGACCGACGCCTCCGCCATCCACGCCGCTCCCGTTACGACCCCCGTCGGCAGGCCCGACGAGGTCACCGCGGCAAGGAAGCCCATCGTCAAGTACGAAGAGGAATGACTTAAAAAAAGCAGGATAACGCTCCTGCTTTAGACCCAAAACACAAGGAAGCTCCGGGGATGTGAGATCCCCGGAGCTTTTTTGTTCTGCGTTTTCCGAAGTCCCGCGCCGCCTTTTGCTTATTCGTGGTCCTTCGGAAGCTCGCGGTACTTGGAGATGTTCCAGTCGTCGTTCCTGCCGGATCCGCTATTCCCGCCGCCGATCGCTTCGGAAACGCCGTGCACCGCTCCCGGTACGCCGCCCAGAGGCTCGGGCTTGTAAAGCCACTTTGCCTCCGTGCCGTTTGCCGCGGCGCAGTTGGTGTTGACGGTCTTGAAATCGAGCACCATATCGGACACGCTTTCGGAATACGTCGTGCCCCGCTTGCTGAGCAGATCGTGCATTTCGCCGATATCCAGGCCGAGCTTGCCGGAGCTCTCGCTGAAGCGGCAGGTCTCCGCGAACACCCTGCTCTTTTCGCTGAGGCCGGACTCGAATCCGAAGGCCTGGGCGTTGACGTCCTTGCCCACGTACAGATCGAAAGTCTTGGCCACCTGATGCTGACACTCGACCTGCTTTTCGGCGTAGCCTATGACCTCGAGCGTCTCGCTGCTCAGCTTATCGAGCTTTCCGCTCCTGAACGCTTCGCATTCGGCCAGTACCCTCTGCTTTTTCGCGGTATCCTTAACGAGGGCTTGCCATTTGCTCTCGACCTGCTCAAACTCGAACGCCATCTTGTATCTGCCCGTCTTCATGTTGGCGTTTATGGCGTGCTCGTCGAAGGCCGTGGTGCCCTTCATCCTCTCGAACTGGCGGTAGAACTCGGGCGATTCGGGAGTGACGCCCACCGCCTTGAGCTCGCCGCTCTTCACGATCGCGTCGTCGACCGAGGTGTACGGCGTATCCGTGATCTCACAGTAGCTCGTGGCGACTATCTCGTTCGTCTCCGCCTGTGTGAAGTATTTGGGCGTCCCGGTATCCGGATCTATCATCATGGGCGAGTTATCCGAATCCCACGGGGAGGACAGACCCTGCTTGGACTGCGCCGCCGTCCTGCCGGTGGCGCGCCTCACGACGATCTTATCCTTGGAGGTATGCCCTATCTTGGCGGCCTTCTCCGTCATCCGCTTCAAAGCGGGATTCTCTATCAGATCAGTCTTTGCCTGGTTGTAAGCGGCGCGCAGCGCGCTCTTCACCTTGGCGTTCGCGATCACGTCGGCCTCCGTCTTGCCCTCGGCGTTCAAAAGCTTTATGGCGAGGGAGTCCTTGTCGATCGCGATAGTCGCCTCCTTGAGCTCCCTCAGAGCCATGGCGTCGTTGGGGAAGCGCTTGGCTCTTTCGAAGGCCGCTTTGAAGCGAGCTATCTTGCGAGCCGCGTTCACCTCGCCCGCGCTGTGCACGGCCGATTTGAGCTTGCCCAGCTCGGAACGCGCGCCCTTGTGGATCTCCGCGATATCGCTCCTCGCCGTCATCTTCGCGCTCACGTTTTTGGCGTCGGCCCTCGCCGCCGCCTCCTTCAAGGCGGCCATCTTTCTGCGCGGGTCGTAGGAATTGATCTTATCCGCGAAGCCCCTGAACCTCTCGACGAGCGTTTCGGATGCGAGCTTCCAGTTCTCCGGTATCCTCTTTGCGACGGCGCCGACCGCCTTTACCGCATAGCTCTTCAGCGCTACCTTGACCGAGCTCGGGGTCAGCACCTTGACCGACCAGGCCGTTCCCTTTATGACGCCGGCAGTGGCCACGGAGAGCACGATGGGAACGGAGCCCGCAATGAGCTTGCCCTTGGTCGTCCTGTCGCAGAGGAGCGTCCTTTCGTTGTAAGCCGATACGGCCTTATTGACGTCCATAGCGGTGAAGGCGATCTCCGAAAGCCCGCCCGTGCATATGCCGAGCGCTATCCTCGCGGCAAGGCCCTTCCACGTGTCGAGGTATTCGTCGCTGACCATTGCGAAGCTCTTCGACCAGATAGTCCATGCGTTGTTGTCGGCCTGAGCGGTCTCCTGCTCCTTCAGGTACCGATCCTGCCGCCTTTCGAGATAATCCCTTCTCTTCTGCCACAGGCAGTCCTGTATGTTCTCCTGTATCTCGGTGACGGTCAAAGGATCGTAACCGAAATTCTCGTCATAGGCGTCCCAGAGCTCGCCCAGCATGAGATACTCGCGCTCCAGATCCTCCATAAGCAGGTTCTCCGAAATGAACTCTCTCGTGTCGGCCACCCAGTTCTGGACCTCCAGATCGCGGTCGCGGTCGTCGTCCGTGACCTTTTCGCGCTTCGGCTGGCTGAGGAGCATCACGGGCTTCTCGAGCTGATAGTGTTCGTCTTCGTCTTCGTCCCTGACGACGGCGGTGAGCTTGACCTTCAGCCTTACCGGAGCCTCGACCCAGCCCTTTGTGCAATAGAAGGTGTATTCGCTTATGCTGTCCTTAATATCGGTCAAAACGGCCTCTATGCCGAGACCTTCAAGCCTCTCCCGCATGAGCTCGTCGTCCGGATCCTCCGGCTCGATGGTGATCTGCGGCATGGCGGGGACGTAATACATCTCCTTGCTTTCATCGTTCACCTTGAGTATCATGGCGGGAACCTTCGTATAGGACATATCGAAGTCCTCTGGCGTGAGCTCATCCGCCCTCTTGCCTGCCGCGGTCTTCCTCAGCGTGCGGTAGCAGTTGAGCGCGCAGACGCCCATATTGAGGCCGGGCGTGACGCGGTAGATGTCTATCTCACCGGAGACCGTGACCTTGTCGTCATAGGCCGTGACCCTGAGCGTATACTCGGCGCTGGTCCCGGGCTCGCCCTCCTCCTCGTTTATGTCGGCGAGCACGGCGTAATATGCCCCGGGGACCCGTTTCCCTTCCTCGTTGACGCCCTCGCAGAGCGCTGCGACGTAGCTTTCGCCGCCCTTGATCTCGAGGTCGACCCTGCACTTCTCGGGATCCACGCCCTCCACGGTGAAGCCCACCTCGGCGCCGGCCTCGTCCTTTGCTCTGAGGGCGATGTTGTCCTGATAGAATTTGATCCCGGGCATGAGTACCTTGAATTTGACCATGTCCTTGAACACTCCGCCCCGGCCCTCGAATATGAAGTCGATCACGCCATACTCCGCGTATGCGTTGTCGGGGTTCACCTCTACCCACGCGCCCCTGTATTCTCCCGCAAGAGCGTCCTGCATCCAGGTTATGAATACGTCGTCGTGGTTTTTGATGGTGATGCGTTCGGTAAGATCGTCGCGCCGCTTTTCGACGCCGTTCCTTATCTCGACGACGCGGGCGTAAACGGCCACCCTCTCGCCGACTCTTATCGTGTTCCCGAACTCCTTATTGATGCGGAGGGCGAATTTCGATTTTTTGCCCACGTCCTTATCGCCGCCTCCGCCTGCCGAGGCGGCAGCTCCCGCTATACCGGCTGCGGCGCCTATGACGCCGATCGCTATCGCGGCGGGGATCTCCGAGCCGTTGTTCTCGCCGGGATCCTCGGCGGCCTCCTCCTCGACCTCCTCATATTCGAATTCCTTGAACAGCTTCGGTTCCTTCCATTCGACAACGTAATTGGCGGGATCCGTCACATAGAGGTCCGTCCGCATTACAAGGAATTCCTCCTTGGCCTCCTTGTGCGCCTTGAGTATCTTGTTGTAGGTCTCTTCGGCGTTTTCTATCCCCATGAGTATGGCTATGCTGATGGAGGTCGTCAGCTTGTATCTCGCAACGAAATGCACGCCGGGAAGGCTCTCTATCCTGAAGATGCGGGCTCTGTAAGCGACCTCGTGGTACCCCTCGGGATCGCTGTATTTATTCAGCGCATAGAGCTCGAACAGGACGCTCCCGTCCGCCTCCTCGGTAACGCGATAGAAATTGTCGCCGCCGTCCTCAAAGCTCCAATTGCTCTTCAGCAGCTCGAACTCCTTTTTCAGGTCGGCAAGATCCTCCTTGAAAGTAATGGAAAGATCCTCGTTGGCGGTCACCCAGATCCATGCGTGGCAGGTGTCGGATCCGTCGATATAGAATTCCTTGTCGTAGTAAGGGTACGCATCCTTGAAGCCCGGCTGCATGGGGAGCATTATTCGCCCCTGCTGCTCAATGTACTTGCCCTCGCCGCGCATATAGCCCTCGAACTGCATCGTAACGTCGAGAAACAGCCCGTTTTGCGAGCATTCATCCAGCAAAGCTTCATCCGCCCAGTAGGTCTCCGTATAGCCGTCGCCCGTGGTGAACTGCTTGTACGGGTAGGGACGCTCGCCCTCGGCGAGTACCGCCGCGCACAGCACGGGGAGCAGCATGAGCATCAGAACGGCAGCCGCCGCGATCCTCTTCTTCATTGCGCCTTCGCCCCCTTTCCCATATTCAATACGCCCGTTTTTTGAAGTATCGTCAGCACGGCGCCCCCTATGAGAAGCACGAGGCCCGCGATCACGAATACCTTCTTCGCGTTGAAAAGGCCTATGAGCGCCGAGAGCGCGAAGCCGGAGGCCAGCCCCTTTATGAAGCCCGCCGCGCCGGGCCCGGCTTCTGGCTTGCCCTTTGAAGCAAACGAGCCTGTCAGCTTTTTAAGGAAGCCTTCCTTCACAGCCGCACGCGCCGCGAGATAGGAGGCCGCTATGCCTCCCATGAAGGCCATCCTCGGCGCGCCTCCCGATATGAAGAGGAAGATAAGCAGCGCCGCGCCTGCGCCCATGAGGTACGGGAAGAGTACGTCGGGCGTGAACCCCAAGGAGTCCTTCAGCGAAAGCCTCTCTCCCCCGGCCTTATTGCCCGAGAGCAGGGAAACAAGAGCGCCCGCGAAAAGGCTCTTGCCCAGAAGCCCGCCTATTATCCTCATAACGCCGCCGCCCGTTCCGCCGTTGGCGAAGGTCAGTAATTCGAGTATTTTGACCGGGACCGGCTCCTTACCGCTCGCCTTCAGTATGTTGAGGACGATCCAAACTCCGCAGAGTATGAATGCCGGTATCAGCCTCTTGGGATCCTTGAAGGCCGCCCCTATGTTGGAGAACAAGGTCTTTATCCCCCCGCCTATCGCCCCCGCGGGGCCCGGGATGAGCTCGTCCGAGGCTTCGCTCAAAATGCCGGTCATAAAGCCGAGCGGCGATTCGCCCGAGGCTTCGGGAGCTTCAAAGACGCCGTCTTCGGGCTCCGCAATAACGGCGGGGGATCTTTCCGGATCCGCGTATTTCGGGGCAGGCGCCGCGTTTTCGTTTTGCGGACCATCCCAAAGCGCTTCCCGTTTTTCCTCCGCGGGGCCTGTGGGCTTACCGCATTTATCGCAGAACGCAGCTCCATCCGGGAGCTTTTTTCCGCAGCTTGAGCAGAACATATTTCCGCCCTCCTTCTTTGTTGTCTATTTTATATTATAATATATACTCGCCACGGTAGCAAGTGGGATATCCGGCTTTTTCCCGCTTTCGGGCGAAAGAAAAAAGGAGGCGAATGCTCCCATTCGCCTCCTTTTTCGCAGTTCCTTACAGCCCGTACAGCTCGGAGAACTTGTTCGTGAGGTAATCGAGGTAGTATTCGGGCTTGAATTCCACTCCGCAGGCAGGTCCTTGGTGGAAAGCTCGCCCGAGAAGAGCTTCTTCTCTATCTCGTACCTGATGAGCACGTGCATGGAGTAGGTCAGCTCGTCCGCCTCCGCCATCCACGCCGCTCCCGTTACGACGCCCGTCGGCAGGCCCGACGAGGTCACCGCGGCAAGGAAGCCCATCGTCAAGTACGAAGAGGAGTAGTTCAAAGCACTGCAAAAGAGGATTGCGAAAGCAATCCTCTTTTTTCAAGCGAGCGTGTAAAAAGTCTATTGCCGGCAGTCACTTTCAGCCCTTCACCGGCGGAAGCTTGGGATCCTTCGGCACGTCGATCACGGACTCGGCCGCAGGCATTCCGGCGAAGAAGTAATCATAGAACCAGCCGAACAGGTCGCCTCTCATAGCCTGCAGTATCCTTGTAAGATCGAGCTTTATGCCGAAGTGGAACGCGTCGAACAGATGGAGGGTGAAGCAATAGCACACGTCCCCGCCCTCGATAGTGAATTTGGAGGAATCGTACGCCTCGCGCACCTTGTCGAAGCCCTGCCCGACAAGGTCGCCTATGTATTTCTCCACAACGTCTGCGACCTTTGCCTCGAAGACCTTATCGTTCGCGTAGCCCGCAAGCTTGCGGAGCTCGCCTTCCAAGCCGAGCGCGTCGTTGAGCTTCTTCTGGAGGGTGTCGAATTTCGTCTCCTGGAAGTAGCTTGCGATCTTGGGCGCGATCTTTTCCTGGAAGCGTTTGCTGTCCTTGAGCCATTTGCCGATCAGGTCGCCCGCCTTGGATTTGAGCGCCGCTGCCGTCATATCCTTGAAGGACTCGCACAGCGCGCCCCAGATGTCCGACTCGTTCTTTTCGCGCAGCTTGAGCAGATAGTTCTTGATGGCGCAGTAGACGAAATAGCCGCCGAGCGTCGCCGCCGCCTTGCGCCAGTTCGTAAGATCGATCGCGCTTGAAACAAGATTGTCACCCGCGGCCGCGAGGTTCTTCGAGAATTCGAATTTATCGACGTCGATCTCCTCGCCGTAATTGCGCGCGGCTATTACCTCTCCAATGGCACCCGTGATGAAATCCTTGGCAGGAGAGATCAGCGCCTCCGCCACGGGCCCCGCGTATGCGGAAACGAGGAACGAGAACGCGCAGTCGCCCGCGAACTTGGTCCATTCGAGCGTGTTGACTATTACGTTGTACATCGTCGCCTCTGCCTGATCCCGCGACTGCTGCGTAGTCCAGTAAGCCATGTACTCTCGCAGGATCCATTTGCTGACGAGACGCAGCTCCTCGACCGATACTCTGGGCTCGGTCGCACACTCCTTCAACTGCCCGAGCCACTTATCCTTGTTTTCGGGCAGGGAGAATCTCTCTATGCGGCGCTCGAGCTCCCTGTATTCCTTCTCCCATTCGCCCATCGGATCGATATCCTTGCCCCGCAGTCTCAGCGGGATCTCGGCATTGTAGGTCCTGCCGTCATATTCCGCCGAAGCGGGCAGTACGACCATGAGGAAGGTCCCGTCCTCGGGCTCGCTGAGGTTCGCGTTCGGTTCGAAATCGTAGACGAATTTGCCGTTCCATTCGCCCCACTCTTCCTTGTACTCATATTTCTCGGCGAGGGTCTGCTCCTTGTCGGCGCGCATGCCGAGACCTCCCGAGCCCTTGAGCTTTCCGAACTTGTATTTTGCTTCAGGCGGGTCGACGATCGCCCTGTCCCTGCCCTTTACGGCAAGCGTGAACTGGATGCTGCTGACCTGCCACTTTTTGTCGAGATCGCCGACGTATTCCTTCTCGTAAGCCTGAACGCGGACGTATTTCACGTCGTTCTTCTTTCCCTCCTTATCCGAGGCGATCGTTATCCCCTCGGGATACAGATTCATCGTGACGTAACCCTTTAAGGGCTCCTTTTCGCCATCGACCTTGACGTGTATCTCGAACTCGCTGCTCCTGACCTTGGCAAAAACATCTTGCTCCTCATCGGGCTCGGTATCGTTTTTGACGATCAGACGGTAGACGTCCTTTCGGTCGGTGAGCTCGAACTTAACGTCGAGACCGCCGGCGTTGACCGCGGTAATATCCCCGAGCCCGGGGGCCTTGGGCGCATCTATTATCATGAACTGCTCGGTGTAGGTAAAGCCGTCGCCCGGTATCGCGTCGATCCGGCAGCTGTTCTGATTCAGGAGCACCTGCCCGGGATCGTCCGTATCCTCGATGAACCGCAGGGAGGGCCCGTCGACAACGCGGAATACGACTGTGTTGGTGAAGGCCCCGCCCTCGCCGGCAAACTTGAAGACGATCTTTGCGGAGTCGTTTTCGTTCTCCTGAGGGACGCTGACCGTCGCCTCAAGATACCGCCCGACGAGAGAAGCGCCGTGCACCGTCATACCGTCGCCCGCGGCTTCGATCTTTGCCGTCAGGTCGCTGCGGTCCCGCTCCGCGCCTCCCGGGTCGACCTCCGCCATTCTGGCGCGTATCTTGACCGGATCCGCTCCGCGTCGGATAGAGCCTCCGAAATCCTTCTGAACGTACATCTTGTACGCTTTCCGTTTCCGCCCGGTACCGTCGTCGGGGCCGCTGCCGCCTGAAACCGCCGCGGCCGCGCCCGCTATCGCCGCGCCTCCGCCGAGAACGCCTATAACGATCGCCGCGGGTACGGATACGCCGCCGTCCTCGCCGGGGGTCTCCTCGGCCTCCTGCGTGACGCCGGAATCAACGGGAGCCGGCGTCTCGGTCGGCTGAGTCGTTGCGGGTACGGTTTCTGTGACCTCGGCAGTCGGCCTGTCGTCAACAGGATCCTCCCATGTCACCGTGATGAAAGAGCGGTCTTTGGCAAACGTTTCCGCCAGGTCCAGCTCCAGAAACTGCTGATAGCGCGGCAGCTGCTCGTTATACAGGTTTCCGCATTCCTCCTCCTCACATCTCCCGATATCTGCGCTGACACGTGCCGACTGGTAATATGTCACGTAAAAGAACACGCCCACCAGATCGGGAACGGTATAGAATGCGGTGACTTCCTTCACGTCGCGGTAATCACGATCCATATTCGTGTTTGGCTGCAGTTCGCCGTGATAAGTGAAAGTAGTCTCTCCGTTCTCCTCCCTGGAATAGCTGCCGTGGGCTACGACCAGGCAGCCGTCGTCCCTCTCGATCAGTTTCAAGGGATCCTCGGCCTGATTTTCAAGGTTAGGGTACTCCCCGAAAGAGAGCAGTTTGCTTCTTAAATAGTTGCCGGAATAGTCTTCCAGCTTCTTATTCGCCTCGGCGGCGATCGCCTCGTCCGGAGTTTGCCCCTCCGGTACCATGCAGCAGCCGGCTTCCTTCAGCGAAGCGGTGAAGGTGGCGCCAAAAGAATTCATGAAACGCCAGCCGTACTCCTCATATTGGTAAAACTCCAGGAACGAATGTTTTTCCTCGATCCCCATAGCGCTGTCCCGGACGGCGTCGGGCCCAAACCAGTCAAAAAGCCCCGTGGGATTCGCGTAGCTCATAGTGGCATACTGAGTGTATACGATCTTGCGGTCCTGTTCATATGTGTATTTCAACCGGAATTCAAGAGCGGGCTTGGAGGGATCGTACTCACCCCCGTATCCGGCGACGTTGGTCATCGTACTGCAAGTCACCTGATAGCCGGGCATTTCCGACGCCGGGAAGGCTTCGGCGGCTTTCACCCTCGCCGTCACGGGAAGCGACAGAAGCATCAAAGCCAGCATAAAGATCGCAAATATCCGCTTTTTCATTGGGCGTTCGCCCCCTTTCCGAGTTTGAGAACTCCCGCCGCGCGGAGGATCGTCAGTATCGCGCCGCCTACGGTGAGCACGAGGCCGGCGATCACTATTATCGGCTTAATGTTGATAAGACCTATGAGCGAGGCCAGCGCGAAGCCCGCCGCAAGACCGCCTATAAAGGCCGTGACGCCCGGCCCCGCTTCGGGCTTGCCCTTGGCGGTAAGGGAGCTTATGAGGTTCTTAAGGAACCCGTTCTTTTGCGCCGCCCTTGCGGAAAGATACGCCGCCGCGGCGCCCGCCATGAAGGATGGCCTGACCGCTCCCCCCGAGATGAAAAGGTACAGTAAAATCGCGGCTCCGATACCCATCAGAGTCGAAAAGAGGGTATCGGCGGAAAAGCCGAGGGCTTCGGAAAGCTTCCTCTTTTCGGGAGCTATCCCATCCTTTTTCCTTCCGGCAAGTCTGCCGATAAGCGACACGATCGCTCCCGCGAAAACGCCCTTGCCGATCAGTCCGCCAACTGCGCCGAGGAACCCTCCGTTCATTCCGCCCTCCGCAAAGGTCAGGAACGACAGTGCCTTTACGGGAAATGGATCGACCCCGCAGGCCCTGAGTATGTTGAGTATGAGCCATATGCCCGCAAGTACGAACGCGGGTATGAGACTCTTCGGATCCTTGAGCGACGCCCCTATCGACGAAAAGAGCCGCTTGATCCCGTCTCCGATCGCCTTGGCGGGCCCGGGGATCAGCGCGGTCGCCGCATCCTTGAGCTCCCCTCCGATATGGCCCAGCGCGGTCTCGCCGGCGGAGCTTGCGGCGGTAAAGCCGAAATACTGCGGCTCGTCCTCCTTGCGTGGCTCCGTTTCAGTAACGGGCAAGCCTTCCGACGGAGCGTTTTCATGCTGTACGTCCGCGGCAGGACCGGGTTTTTTGCCTTGGCTCTCGGCAGCAAGCGACGTCGGCGTATTGCAGTTATCGCAATATTCGGCGTCGTCCGGAAGCCTTTTGCCGCAATTCGAGCAAAACATGCGCATACCTCCCTCTGTTGCATTTGTTATATTATACCGTATATTGCTATGGAGCGCAAGCGGTTTTCCCGCTTTCGGGCGAAAGAAAAAAGGAGGCGAATGCTCCCATTCGCCTCCTTTTTCGCAGTTTCTTACAGCCCGTAAAGCTCGGAGAATTTCTTCGTCAGGTAATCGAGATAGTATTCTGGCTTGAATTCCTCGCCGCAGGAGATCATCAAAAGCTCCTTCGGGTCCTTCAGCATGCCGTACTTATGGATATGCTCTCTCAGCCATTCGGTGATGCGGGAGATCTCGCCGTTCCTTACGAGCGCGTCAACGTCGAGCTCCTTCTTCATGGCGTTGAGCATCTGCGCGCCGTACGCGGAGCCGAGCGAATAGGACGGGAAATAGCCGAAGCCGCCGCCCGACCAGTGGGAATCCTGCAGGCAGCCCTCCTTGTCGGAGGGAACGTCCACGCCGAGGTATTCCTTGTAGAGCCTGTTCCACTCCGCAGGCAGGTCCTTGGTGGAAAGCTCGCCCGAGAAGAGCTTCTTCTCTATCTCGTACCTGATGAGCACGTGCATGGAATAGGTCAGCTCGTCCGCCTCCGTCCTCACGAGCGAGGGCTCCGCGATGTTTATCGCCCTGTAGAACTGCTCCCCGGTAACGCCCTCAAGCTCCTCGGGGAATATCTCCTTCATTTTGGGCAGCACGAGATCGACGAACGCGCGGCTCCTGCCGATTATGTTCTCGTAGAAGCGGGACTGGGATTCATGCATACCGCAGGAAGCGCCGCTTGCAAGCATGGTCTCCCCGAGCTCGTCCGCAGTGCCCATCTCGTAGATAGCGTGGCCGCCCTCGTGGATGACGGAATACATGCTGGAGGCCACCGCGTCCTCATGGTAATGCGTGGTGATCCTTACGTCGTGCTTGTTGAAGCCCGTAGTGAAGGGATGCTCCGTCTCGCCAATGCCGCAGTCCCTCCTGTCGATGCCCATTATTTTCATCAGCTCGTCGGAGAAAATCCTCTGCTTCCAGACGGGATAGTTCTTTTTGAGGAAGCCGTCGTCGGGGCGCTTGGCCTCCGTCACCCTGCGGATGAGGGGCACGAGCGTCTCCCTGACCTTGGCGAAATACCCTTCGAGGACTTCCTTCGTGAAGCCCTTTTCGTACTCGTTGAGCCAGTAATCGTAGGGATCCATATCGGGCTCGGCGTACTTGGCGAACCTGACCGAATAATCGACGAGCTTATTGAGGTACGGCTCGAATTTGGGATAATCGTTCTCCACCTTCGCGTCGTGCCAGACGGAGGAAGCCTCGTTCACGAGGCGCTGATACGCGACGTACTCGTCCATGGGGATGCTCCGCATGAACTTGAGGCCCCTTCTCGCCTCCTCTGCGCCGCGGCGGGTGATCTCGTCCAGCTCGTTTTCATGCTCGGCCAAAAAATCGAGCAGGGCGAAATTATCCTCGTTGACGGTAAGCTTGTAGGTCACCTCCGAGAATACGGCCATCGTGTCGGAATAGCCGCCTATCGCGTTCTTCGGAGCGACGGTCTCGATGTCGTAGCTCATTACGCCCATAGCGTGGTAATACGCCTTGAGCAGCTTTACGTTTTCCTTGAATTTTGCAACGGCTTCGTTGAGTTCCATATGCTTCTCCTTTTTCCTTTCGGGTGTTGTCGGAATTATTATAGATTGCGCGCGTCCGATTGTCAATCGCGGCGCGGACAAATCCCGAGCCTTCGGAATAGATTGAAATATCATCATACCCATTTATTTCGAAAGGAAACCGAATGGAACAGGAACCTGTTGTGAATATCTCGGGAGTCTCGCTCACCTATCACGAGCCCTCCCGTGAGACTATGGCGATAGACGGGCTCGATCTTACCGTCAACAGGGGCGAATTCCTCTCGATAGTCGGGCCCTCCGGCTGCGGGAAGACCACCGTTTTATCCCTGCTTTCGGGGCTGATCGCCCCCTCCGCGGGGGAGATACGGGTGCTCGGCCTGCCCCCCGAGAAGGCGCGCCGCCGCATAGGCTACATGCTGCAGAGGGACGGGCTTTTCGACTGGCGCACCATCGAGAAGAACGTCCTCCTCGGGCTGGAGGTCAGGCGGGAGCTCACCCCGAAGTCCCGCAAAAAGGCCCTCGATCTGCTCGATAAATACGGGCTCGGAGATTTCAAAAAGCATTATCCCTCCGAGCTCTCCGGCGGCATGAGGCAGAAGGCCGCGCTGATAAGGACGCTCGCCTTCGAGCCGGAGCTTCTGCTGTTAGACGAGCCGTTTTCCGCGCTCGATTACCAGACGCGCCTCATACTCGAGGACGAGGTGCGCGGCATTATTAAGCAGGGCGGCTACACGGCGATACTCGTCACGCACGATATCTCCGAGGCCATCTGCATGGGCGACCGCGTGGCGGTCTTTTCCGCGAGGCCGACGCGGCTTAAAAAGGAATTCCCCGTCCCCTTCTCCGGCTCCGCGCCGGAGAGGCGCAGGCAGGAGAGCTTTCCCGCGCTGTTCGACGGGATCTGGAAGGAGCTGAAAACGTAAAGTGTCAAACGAACACTCCGAATACCTGAAAAAACTCCGGCGGAAGGCGCGGCTGACGACGGCCCTGAGGCTCGCGCTCTTCGCGCTGACGATACTGCTTTGGGAGGCCGCGGGGAGGCTCGGCCTCTCGGATCCTTTTATAATCTCCTCCCCGGCGAGGGTGGCGAAGACCGTGGCTTCGCTCTACGCGAGGCACGAACTGTTCCCCCACGTGCTGACGACCTTTGCCGAAACCGTGATGGGCTTCGTTTCGGGAACGGCGATAGGCGTCGCCTTCGCGGTGCTCCTGTGGTTCTTCCCCTTTCTCGACCGCGTGCTGGATCCGTACCTCGTCGTGCTGAACGCGCTGCCGAAGATCGCCCTCGGGCCGATACTCATAGTCTGGGTAGGCGCGGGGCCCTCCGCGATAATCGTGATGGCGCTGCTCGTATCGACGGTCGTCACCGTTATGAGCGTGCTCTCCGGCTTCAAGGAGAGCGGCGCGGAGCTCGACCGGCTCATGCGATCCCTCGGAGCGACGAGGGCGCAGACCTTCCTTAAGGCCGTGCTGCCCGCCTCCGTGCCGACGATCATGAGCGCGCTGAAGATAAGCGTCGGCATGAGCTGGGTAGGCGTGATAGTCGGCGAATACCTCGTTTCGAAGAGGGGCCTCGGCTACCTCATAGTCTACGGCGGGCAGGTGTTCAAGCTCGATCTCGTTATGGCGAGCATAGCGATACTCTGCCTGCTGGCGGCGCTGATGTATTACGCCGTCGCCGCCTTCGAAAAGCGCGTCAGCCGAAGGTTCGGGAGAGCGGAATAAAACAAAGCCGAGGCTATTTGCTCCGGCTTTGCTTATACCGCTTTATTTAATTATTTCTCCATACATTTCAAGGTACTTGCCCGCGCTCACGCGCCAATCGAAATCGGTCTCCATTGCGCGCTTTACCAGCCTTTCCCAGGCGGGCTTGTCATAGTAAACGGAGAGCGCGATGCCAACGACCTCGGAGAAGGAGGCGAAGCTCTTTCCCGAGAAGGAGAAGCCGTTGCCCGTATCCTCGAATTTGTTGTAGGGCATGACGGTATCGGCGAGGCCGCCCGTCTCGCGGACTATGGGGATGCAGCCGTACCTTAACGCCAGCATCTGCGACAGGCCGCAGGGCTCGAATGCGGAGGGCATCAGGAACAGATCCGCGCCCGCGTAAATGCGCCTTGCGAGAGCGTCGTTCATCTCGCGGCGGAAGGCGAAATTGGGGCTTTCGCGCTGCAGCCAGTTGAAATAGCCCTCGTAATCCTCGTCGCCCATGCCGAGTATGACCGCCTGCGAGCCCTCCCAGAGGAGCTTCGGCAGTATCGCCCTGACCTTATCCATGCCCTTCTGATCCGTCAGCCTGGATATGACGGCGAAGAGGGGCTTATCGTAATTCCTTTCAAGGCCCAATTCGTTGATCAGCGCCTCCTTGCAGGCGGCCTTGCCGACGAGCGAATCCTTATCGAAGGCCATGGGGATGCTCCTGTCGTTCGAGGGATCGAAGAGCCTGTTGGAGATGCCGTTGAGGATGCCCGTCACGTCGTTCGCGCGGAGCCTGAGATCCAGATCCATCGTCTCGCCGTATTCGGGGGTCATTATCTCCCTCGCGTAGGTGGGGCTGACGGTGGTTATCCTGTCGCAGTATTTGACGCCCGCCTTCATGGCGGAGACGCACCCGCTGTATTCGATGGAGTTCAGCGGCCCGTCCCCCAAAGAGAGCAGATCCGCAACGAGGCCGCGGTTCCCTATGCCCTGGAATTTGAGATTGTGGATGGTGAACACCGTTTTGATGCCCGCGTATTCGGGGCTTTTGCCGTACTGCTTCACGAGCAGGGGCACGTAGCCCGTCTGCCAGTCGTTGCAGTGGATGATATCGGGCATGAAATCAAGGCGCCTGAGGCTTTCAAGAACGGCCTTGCAGAAGAAGCAGAAGCGCTCCGTCTCGAAATCGCCCGAGCCGTAGATATAGTCCCCGCCGAAATAGAACTCGTTGTCGATGAACCAGTAGGTCACTCCGTCGACCGTGAGCTCGTCCACGCCGAGGAACTGATTGCGCCAGCCGAGGGATATCCTCGTATCGAAAACGTGGCGCATGGAATACCTCGTCTGTTCGGGTATGCTCCTGTATTTGGGGATCATCACGCGCACCTCGACGGAGGGATCGCGCTCGATGAGCGCCCTCGGGAGCGTGCCGACGACGTCGGCGAGACCGCCCGTCTTTATGAAGGGCAGGCACTCGCTCGCGCAAAACAATATCTTCATCCGCGCCTCCTTATCCTCTTTCGGTCAGACCTTCGAGCCCTTCCTTATGATCACGGGATACGAGCCGTGACCGGAGAGCGTCCTTTCAACGCCGACCGTGACGTTCTTATCGAGTATCATGTTGTCGAGCGAGGAGTTTTCGCCTATCTCGCTGCCCTGCATGATGATGCTGTTTCTGACGACGGCGCCGGGCGCGACGTGCACGCCCCTGAAGAGCACGCTGTTTTCAACGCGGCCCTCTATCATGCAGCCGTCCGCGACGATCGAATTGACCGCCTGGCCTTCCCCGACGTAGCTTGCGGGGAACTCGTCCTTTATCTTGGTGTAGATGGGATGCCCGGAGCTGAACAGCTCCTTCGAAACGTCCTTGTCCAGCAGGGCCATGTTGTGCCTGTAATAGCTGCCGAGGGAGTTTATCCTCGCAACGTACCCCTTGAACTCCCAGCCCCTTATGTTGAGGTTCTTCACGTTCTTTATGAGCACGTCGCTCGTGAAATCGTTGAGCGCGTGGGCGTAGGCGTCCTCCACAAGGTATTCGAGCGTGGTCTTTTCCATAACGAAGGCGTCGCAGCTCGCGAATTCCGTCGCGGGGCGGACGGGGTTCAGCGCAAGATCCGTGACCCTGCCGTCCTCGTCGAAGGCGATGCGCAGATCGTCGAACTGCTCGGACATATCGTAGTCGCCGACTCTGTTGTACATGATCGTGATGTCCGCGCCGGAGGCGATATGCTCGGCTATCATCTCGTTATAGGTGGTGTTGTAGATGGTATGGCTGCCCATCAGTATCACGTATTTCTGGCTCGCTCTTCTGATGTAGCCCATGCAGGACCTTATCGCGTCGACCGTTCCCTTGTAAACGCCCGTGTTGTCGTGCGTAACGAAGGGGGGCAGCACGAAGAGGCCGTCGCGCTTCCTGTGAAGATCCCATTCCTTGCCGCTTTCAAGATGATCCATCAGCGAGTGATAGTTCTTCTGCGCGATGATGCCGACGTTGTAGATGCCCGTGTTCACAAGATCCGAGAGCATGAAGTCTATCGTGCGGTATCTGCCCCCGAAGGGAACGGCGGCTACGGAACGGGAGAAGGTGAGCTCGCGGAGCTGCATGCTCGCGTCGCCCGTGTAGATCAGACCGAATGCGTTTTCCATATTATTTCCCTTTCTGCGTATTCGCCGTCACTTGACTATCATGCCGACGGGCACGCGCCTGCCCTCCGGCACCGTCACCGTGTTCGCAACGAGGGTGATATCCCCCGTCAGCTTGGTATCGTACGTCCCGTCCTCGGGAGTGGGCTCGCAGCCTATCACGGCGCCCTTGGAAATGACCGCCCCTTCGCCGATTATCGCCTTGCTGACGACGGCTCCTTCCCCGACTACGGCGTTGGGCATGACTATCGAATCGCGCACGACGGCGCCTTTGCCGATATGCGCGCCCGTGAAGAGCACGCTCTTTTCAACCTCGCCGTAGACGACGCAGCCCTCGGAGACTATGCTGTTCTTCACCTTCGAATCCGCGCCGAGATAATGCGGCGGCATCGCAGGGCTCTTGGAGTAGATGCGCCACTCCTTGTCGGAAAGGCGGAACTCGGGCTTGCTGCCCAGAAGATCCATATTGGCCTCCCAGAGGCTCCCGAGCGTTCCGACGTCCTTCCAGTAGCCCTTGAAATCCCAGGCGTAAAGCTCCGCGCCGGAGCTTATCAGCTTCGGGATTATGTTCTTGCCGAAATCGTGGTCGCTGTTCTTGTCGTCCTCATCCGCGACGAGATAGGGCCTGAGTATGCGCCAGTTGAATATGTATATGCCCATAGAGGCCTTGTTGCTCTTGGGCTCCTTGGGCTTCTCCTCGAATTCGAGTATGCGGCCTTCGCCGTCGGTGTTCATTATGCCGAATCTCGAAGCCTCCTCCATGGGAACGGTCAGCACCGCGATGGTCGCGTCGGCCTTCTTCTTCACGTGGTAGGCGAGCATCTTCGAGTAATCCATCTTGTAGATATGATCGCCGGAGAGTATCAACACGTACTCGGGATCGTACTGATCGATGAAGGGAATGTTCTGATATATGGCGTTCGCCGTGCCGCTGTACCATCTTCCGCTCGAGCCCGAAACGTAGGGCGGCAGAACGAATACGCCGCCGTTCATTCGGTCAAGATCCCAGGGCTGGCCGGAGCCGAGGTACGCGTTCAGCGCAAGCGGCTCGTACTGCGTGAGCACGCCGACCGTATCTATATCGGAATTGACGCAGTTGGACAGCGGGAAATCGATTATCCTGTACTTCCCGCCGAAAGGAACGGCGGGCTTGGCCATGCTCTTGGTGAGCACGCCGAGTCTCGAGCCCTGTCCGCCGGCAAGCAGCATGGCTATCATCTTTTTCTTTGGCATAAGGTTTCCTCCCTTGTCGGTTTTTGGTATGAAAACGGCGCTGCGGCCGAAAAGCCCTTTGGGATATCCTTCCCTTTTTTCCGTTATTTATAAGCTTATATCTCGTAGAAGGCGGCCTCGTACCCCCAGATGGGCACGGAAAGCTCTCCCTTTTTGATATGCGCCCTGCCGTCGGCCCTGTCCTGCGAGGAGAACACGCAGTGAAGCACGCGCCTGCGGCCGATCTCGTCCTTAATGGGCGAGAGGTCTATCCTGTAATCCCCGTGCTCGCCCGGAGTGAAATTGAATATGCAGATAAGCCCCTTTCCCGTTTCGGGATCGCGGCGGCGGAAGGCGATTATGCTGTGCTCCGAATCGTCGAGCGCGAGCCACCTGTACCCCTCCCACGCGATGGAATCGTTCCAGAGCGCGGAATGCGAGGTGTAGAAGCGGTTGACCGCCCTTGCGAAGCTCTGCATGGCGCGGTGATTCTTGTAATCGAGCAGGAACCAGTCGAGGGACTTCCTGAAATCCCACTCAATGAACTGCCCGAACTCCGAGCCCATGAACTCCAGCTTCTTGCCGGGGAACGCCATGCGGTAGGCCAGAAGGAGCCTCAGCTGGGCGAACTGCGCCTCGTAATTGCCGCACATGCGCCCTATCAGCGAGCGTTTGCCGTAGACCACCTCGTCGTGCGAGAAGGGGAGTATGTAATCCTCCGAGAAGGCGTAGGTCATCGGGAAGGTCAGCTTGTCCTGATGATATTTCCTGTAAACGCTGTCCTGCTCGAAATAGGAGAGCGTGTCGTTCATGAAGCCCATGTTCCACTTGTAGTCGAAGCCAAGGCCCTCGCCGCCCGTAACGTGCGGGAAGGCGCTCGATTCCTCGGCAATCATGTAAGCGCCCGTCCTCTCGTGAACGGCGCGGTTGAGCTCCTTTATGAAGTATTCCGCGGCGCGGTTGAGGTTCGAGCCGTCCTCGTTGGGCCGCCACTCGGATTTGCAGAAATCAAGATACAGCATCGCGCTGACGGCGTCCACCCTGAGGCCGTCAATGCCGTACTGCTCTATAAGATACAGCGCGTTGGAGATGAGATAGCTCCTGACGTGGGGCTTTTCGAAATCGTAGAGGAGCGTGCCCCAGAGCGGCATCTCGGCGCGGAGCGGATCGGACGACTCGTAAAGGGGCGTGCCGTCGAAGAGCCTCAGTCCGCAGTCGTCCTTGACGAAATGCGCGGGGACCCAGTCGAGTATAACGCCAAGCCCCGCCTCATGCGCGCGGCGGACGAAAAGCCGCATCTCATCGGGGGTGCCGTATCTCGCGGTGATCGCGTACATGCCGCTCGTCTGATAGCCCCAGCTCTCGTCAATCAGATGCTCGTACACGGGCATGAGCTCGATGGCGTTATAGCCCATATCGCGGCAGTAATCGACGAGCCTTGTCGAAGCCCCGACAAACGAAAGCCCCTTCTCCCACGAGCCAAGATGGACCTCGTAAACGGAGACGGGCTTATCATGTGCGAGCCTGCGCTCGGTGTTTTCGATTTTTTCAAGGGAAAGATCCCATACCACGGACGCGTTGGCGGGGCGCATCTCGTTCCTTACCGCAAAGGGATCGCTCTTCAGCGTCATCCTGCCGTCGGCCCCTCTGACCGCGTACTTGTAGCGCTGCCCCTGCATCGTCCCGCGCACGGTACCCCAGACGCCGAATTCGGGCAGGAAGGTCATCTCCTCGCCCTGCCAGTCGTTAAAATCGCCCGTCAGATAGACGGCCTGCGCCCTCGGCGCGTAGACGAGGAAGCGCCATTCGCCGCTCTGCAGCCTCCGCGCACCGAAAATACGGTACGCGTCCTTCGCGCGCCCCTCGAGAAATGCGTACAGCTCAAGCCTGTCCAGTTCGGAAAGGAATACCTCCTTACGGCCGGACTCGGCGTTCGGTTCGTTCTTTTCGGGATCGGTCAACTCTTCTTTCCTCCGATCGTCCTTTTTCCTATTATACCACACCCGATATATTTTGTCATTGGTTTTTTTGACGATTTTTGAAAATAGGCCGGAAGCCTCCCGAAAACGGCCCCGATCCGCCTCCGCGGAGCTTTTTTGCGAAAAAAAAACTGTAAATGAAATTTGTATATTGACAAACAAACGAACATAAGGTAAAATGTGCTTACCATTTTTAAAGGAGGTTCCCACATGGAACAGTATTCTAACCCCCAGGGTTCTTCTAAGGGCCTGTCCATTGCCGCTCTGATCTGCGGTGTTCTCGGCATCATCAGCTTCTTCGTTTCCGTCTTCTCCATTAAGGGCGTTGCTGATTCCGGCAACGTGACCGGCGTGCTCGTATTCGGTATCCTCGGTCTCATCCTCGGTCTGCTCGGCATCATCCTCGGCGCCATCGGCATGAAGAAGGCTAAGGAATACGGCCAGTCCAAGGGTCTTGCCATTGCCGGCCTCGTAACCGGTATCATCGG
>JAILRE010000019.1 GCA_024698505.1 Clostridiales bacterium
CTCGTCGGGCTCATAATCCGAAGGTCGTTGGTTCGAATCCTTCCCCCGCAACCATTTGGCGGCATAGCTCAGCTGGCTAGAGCATTCGGTTCATACCCGGAGTGTCATCTGTTCGAATCAGATTGCCGCTACCAACAAAAATGGGACGCACTCGTGCGTCCCATTTTTGTTGGTCCCGAAACACGGAATGAAGAACAGCGAATTCGCAAAGCGAATTCTCAGCGTTCCGTCACGCAAGCGGGAATTGAAACCGAGAAACTCGGAACGCACTGTTCAGAATCAGATTGCCGCAAGTTGCACAAGTGCATCTCCTTTTCTTTGGTCAAACAACAATGAATGATGAACAGCGAATTCGCAAAGCGAATTCTATATGTTTCGCTCACGCAAGAAACTGTACAAATCAACAAGTGCGAAACAAAGTGTTCAGGATCAGATTGCCGCAGGACGATCCCTCAGGGCGGACAAAATGCCTTCCCCTCGTTGTTGCGTGGTGCAGTTTCTTCCTTCCGTGGCGGCCGCAGACGCGTCTGCCGAGGCGAAAAGCTAAAGAGGAATTGCCCGGGGCGGACTGCTGTTCCTGCGGAACAGACTGCCGCCCGTTGATTTGCTTTTTCAGCATCCACCGGATGCTGAAAATGGCGAAATACGCCACCGCAAATCAACCCCTTTCGGGGTTCGAATCCTACAAAAAATGCCAAACAGAAAAGCACCGTTTTACGGTGCTTTTCTGTTTGGCGCGCCCTGAGGGATTCCCTTCCGCGGCGGCGCATGACGCTTTCCACCGCGGCGAAAAGCTAAAGAGGAATTGCCCGGGGCGGGCTTCCCTGCGTTGCCGCTTGGGAGGCCGCCCGTTGATCTGCTTTTTGAACATCCGCCGGGATGTTCAAAACGGCGAATTACGCCGACGCAGATCAACCCCTTTCGGGGTTCGAATCCTACAAAAAATGCCAAACAGAAAAGCACCGTTTTGCGGTGCTTCTCTGTTTGGCGCGCCCTGAGGGATTCGAACCCCCGACCTTCTGGTCCGTAGCCAAACGCTCTATCCAGCTGAGCCAAGGGCGCTTCTTAATGCTTGAATATTATAGTGCAGCAGAAGGGCCTTGTCAAGCGCAAAATAAAGTATATTTACGGAAAATCATGGAAATGCGGTGAAAAACGGGCTTTACAAAAGGCATTCTGCGTATTATAATACTAATTTGTAAATGCTTTGATCGGGACAGGTGATCCGAAGACCGGCATAAAGCGAGCCGCAGGGGGTGGAAGTGCGGCGGCAGGGTTCGGGGGCATATCGCCCGGGAGCAGGAACGGCGAAAGGCGGGGGAGGCCCCGCGGGAACAGTAGCCGTTTCCGTCGGCCCTCGTTACGGGCGCATCAAGTGCGCGGCTCATGCCGCGAACTCGGGTGGTACCGCGTTTTTGTCAAGCGTCCCGGGGGTGTTCCCCCGGGATTTTATTTTTGAAGAACAACCGAAAGGAATTACGAATATGTACAAAAAGGTATCGGCTTCCATGGATTTCGTCCCGCGTGAGCAGGAGGTATTGAAATTCTGGAAGGAAAACAAAATATTCGAGAAGTCGGTCGAGCTCCGCAAGGGATGCGAACCCTACACTTTCTTCGACGGCCCGCCCACGGCGAACGGCAAGCCGCACATAGGCCACGTCCTCACAAGGTCCATGAAGGACATCATCCCCCGCTACCGCACCATGAAGGGGTACGACGTGTTGAGAAAGGCCGGATGGGATACCCACGGTCTGCCCGTCGAGCTGGAGGTCGAAAAGCTCCTCGGCCTTGACGGCAAGGAACAGATCGAGCAGTACGGCGTCGAGCCCTTCATAGAGAAGTGCAAGGAGTCCGTCTGGAAGTACAAGGGCGAGTGGGAAGAGATGAGCGACGCCGTCGGCTATTGGGCCGATATGGAGAAGCCCTACGTCACCTATACAGACGACTACATCGAGTCCGTCTGGTGGGCGCTCAAGACCATCGACGAGAAGGGTCTCCTCTATAAGGGCCATAAGATAGTCCCCTACTGCCCGCGCTGCGGCACCGCGCTCTCCAGCCATGAGGTCGCGCAGGGCTACAAGGACGTCAAGGAGACCTCCATATTCATAACCTTCCCCGTAAAGGGCATGGACGACGGCACGGAGCTCATCGCCTGGACGACGACGCCCTGGACGCTCCCCAGCAACGTCGGCCTCTGCGTCAACGCGGACGAGGATTACGTCAAGGTCGAAAAGGACGGCAAGCGCTACATAATGGCGGAGGCTCTCGTACCGAGCGTTCTCGGCGAGGGCTGGGAGACCGTCGAAAGGTATAAGGGCGCACAGCTTGAGGGCATGGAGTACGTTCCCCTCTTCGACTTCCCCGTCAACCATCAGGGCAAGAAGGGCTGGCGCGTCGTTTCGGACGGCTACGTCACGCTGACGGACGGCACCGGCATAGTCCATCTCGCGCCCGCTTTCGGCGTGGACGACGGCAGGGTCGGCAAGGATTGGGGGCTTCCCTTCGTGCAGAACGTCAACGCCAAGGGCGAGCTCTCCGGCGGCACTCCGTGGGACGGCGTGAATGTCAAGAAGGCCGACAAGCTCATAATCGAGGATCTGAGGTCCCGTGGCAGGCTCTTCAGGGAGCTTCCCTACGAGCACAGCTATCCCTTCTGCTGGCGCTGCGACACTCCGCTCATCTACTTCGCGCGCGGCGGCTGGTTCATCGAGATGACCAAGCTGCGCGACAAGCTGCTCGATTTCAACAAGAGGATCAACTGGATCCCCGAATCCATAGGCGAGGGCCGCATGGGCAACTTCCTCGAGAACGTCATAGACTGGGCGGTAACGAGGGAAAGGTACTGGGGCACGCCCCTGCCAGTGTGGGTCTGCGAGGACTGCGGCCATCATCATACCGTCGGCTCCCGCGAGGAGCTTCTGAAGCTCTTCCCGGACGCCGCGCCCGATATCGAGCTGCATAAGCCGATGCTGGATCCCCTCACCATGAAATGCCCGCACTGCGGCGGCGTCATGAAGCGCGAGCCCGTAGTCATAGACTGCTGGTTCGATTCCGGCTCCATGCCCTTTGCGCAGTGGCATTATCCGTTTGAAAACAAGGAGGAGTTCGAGAAGCGCTATCCCGCGGATTACATATCCGAGGCCGTCGACCAGACGCGCGGCTGGTTCTATACCCTCAACGCCGTCGCGGCCTGCCTCTTCGACGAACCCGCCTTCAAGAACTGCATAGTGCTCGGCCTCGTCTGCGATAAGGACGGCAAGAAGATGTCCAAGCACATAGGCAACGTCATCGCCCCCAAGGACGTGCTCCTGAAGCAGGGCGCCGACGCCGTAAGGTGGTATTTCTACACCGCGTCCTCCCCCTGGCTTCCCAGCCGCTTCTCCGGCGAGGCCGTCAGCGAGACGCAGCGCAAGTACATGGGCACGCTGTGGAACACCTACGCCTTCTACATCCTCTACGCCGATATAGACGAGTTCGATCCCACGAAGCACGAGCTTCGCAGGGAGAACCTTTCCGTAATGGATAAGTGGATCCTCTCCAAGCTCAACAGCCTCGTCAAGAAGCAGGACGAGTATCTGGCCTCCCTCCGCATAACGGAAGCCGGCCGCGAGCTCGCCGCCTTTGCGGACGATCTTTCCAACTGGTACGTCCGCCGCGGCCGCGAAAGGTACTGGGGCAAGGACATGACCGCCGATAAGGAGGCAGCCTACATGACGCTCTACACCGTGCTCGATACGATGGCGAAGCTCACCGCTCCCTTCACCCCGTTCATGGCGGAGCAGATGTATCAGAACCTCGTCAGGACCTGCGATAAGGAGGCTCCCGAAAGCGTCCATCTCTGCGATTACCCCGTCTGCGACGAGAGCTTCATAGATCCCGAGCTCGAGAAGGACATGGAGGCCGTTTACCGCATTGTCGTTCTCGGCAGGGCGGCGAGGGCGCAGTCCAACATGAAGAACCGTCAGCCGCTCTCCTGCCTCTACGTGCAGGGCGTCGAGCAGCTTCCCGCCATGTACGACGAGATAATCGAGGGCGAGCTCAACGTCAAGGACGTCGCCTACGTCGCGGACGCTTCGAGCTTCATCACCTACAGGGTAAAGCCCCAACTGAAGCTCCTCGGGCCGAGGTACGGCAAGCTCCTGCCCAAGATAAACAACTTCCTTCAGAACACCGAGGGCGTGGGCAACGCCTGCGTAAAGGCGCATTCCGAGGGCAAGCCCTTCGAGTTCGAGCTTGAGGGCAATATGATAAGCCTCACTCCCGAGGACGTGCTCGTCGATACCGTCAAGCGCGAGGGCTTCTCCTCCGTATCCGAGAGGGAGCTCACCGTCGTTCTCGATACCACGCTCACCGATTCCCTCGTCGAGGAGGGCTACGTCAGGGAGCTCGTCTCCAAGGTGCAGACCATGCGCAAGGAGGCCGACTTCGAGGTGACGGATCACATAAGGATCTACCTCGCGGGAAGCGGGAACATCGAAGAGCTCGCCAAGAAGAACGAAGCCGGCATCACGGGCGATACCCTTGCCGAACAGCTCGTTCTCGGCAAGGCTCCCGAAGGCGCCTACTGCAAGGAATGGGATATCAACGGCGAGAATGTGACCTTGGCCGTTGAAAGGATCTGAACGAATAAACAGGGGGCGCGGGCCGTCCCGCGCTCCCCTAAGGATCGCTTAATGAAGAAGATCGCCGTTCTGCTCGTTCTTCTGATGATAATGCCGCTCCTCGGCTGCGTCACGAACGCGCAGATAAAAAACTATAACGCGGGCGTCGCCGCATTCGACGCCGGCTCCATGGAGGAAGCCAGGCGCTATTTCGAGGCGGCCGGAAGCTACGGCAATTCAAAATCATACCTCAGCGCCATAACCGAGTATGAGAGCATCTATCTCGACGCGCTGCGGCTCTTCGACGCGCATGATTATCCCGCCGCGCGGAACAGCTTTTCCGCCATTACGAGCTTCGAGAACGCGCAGGAATACATCGATCTTATCGACAGGCTCGAAATAAGGTACAACGAGGGCATGGAGGCCTATAAGCAGCTCGATTACCCGCTTGCCAAGCAGCGCTTCGTTCAGGCGATGGGCTATTCCGACGCCGCCGATTACGTAACCGCCATATCGAGGCTGGAGGATAACTACCACCTCGCAATGAGCTTCCTCGCGGAGGACTCCCCGCTTGAGGCGCTGAGAGCGCTTTTGAAGATCGGCACCGCCTACCGCGATACTTTGGAGAGGATCGACGAGCTTTACGCCTTCTTCGATAACAACGGCCTTACCGCCAAGGAGTACATAGCCCTCTATATCGAGAGCCACACCGCCTCGGGCGAAAGCGCCGCGGTGCCGTCCCTGGATCTCGGCGAAACGGGTTTCGCGGCGAGGACCTCCGACGAAGTGCTGATAACCGGCAACACGGGGAAGGACGGGCGCATCAGGAACGTTTCGTTCTGGCTCCCCGATTCCGCCGCGGAGGAGATGGGCGAGAAGAAGACCGCCCTGGTTTTCGCGCACTGCCTGCACGCCTTCACCGTCAACAGGGTGAAGTTCAAGGATTTTTACGATGAGATAGACGCCTACATGAACGGCGAAAAGGGCTACGCCGACTACACCTTCTCCATGCGGCACGATGCAAGCGGCTTCAAGGTGCTCACCGCGGTGAGGAACGAAAGCGCCGAGTAAATCCTGCGCCGTCAACTTTTCTTATATACAAAGCGTGGAAGCCGGTTTCGGGGGAAGTCTGCTCCTGAAAATGAGAAACGGGCTGTCTGATTACGTTTCCCGAAAGTACTTTCTTAATTCCGGCAAATTCAGAGTAAACGCCAACGGGAACAACGTAGATGTGTGGTTGATCTGCCGATGCAAAAAATGCAAGCATTCATGGAACCTCACCATCTTTGAACGGACAAAGCAGGGAAAGACCCCTGCAGAATTGTTTGAAGCATTTCAAACGAATGATGCGGAGACTGCCGCAGCTTACGGCAGGGATATCGACTTCCTGAAGAAAAACAATGCGGAAATAAAATAGCCCATGTCAGGCTGTCCGTTCGCCGATCAGTCTGACACAGAACAGCGGCGGGGAGCGATCCCCGCCGCCGGAATAAGAGGAGACGAAAAAATGGAATACACAATTAAGGATTTGAAAAAAGAAGACGCTACATATATTGGCGAAAAGATCAATGAAATCGTGCCGCGCGAAGTGGAAGCGGACTCGGAAGAATTCGTCCTCAAAGTTGAGAACGAAAACGGCGAGATCATCGGCGGATGCATTGCGGAGGCTTACGAATACCACTGGTCCAGAATGTTCCTTGACACCCTTTGGGTGGATGAACGCTATCGGCATCACGGGATCGGCTCCATGATCATCCGCGAAGTCGAGCGCATCGCGAGAGAGAAAGGCTGTCGGGTCGTGACGCTCGGAACCGCCAGTTATATGGCAAGACCCTTCTATGAAAAACACGGCTACACAGTTTTCACGACGCTGAAAAAGGCAAACGGCTATATCAGTTATTCCCTGGTCAAATATCTTGACAGGGAAACGCCGGAATATGTGCCGTC
>JAILRE010000026.1 GCA_024698505.1 Clostridiales bacterium
AAGGATAAACAGCCTCAAAAGGTATCTTTTTGCGCCGTGCTGCGTTAAAAATGCTCGGAAGACGGCTAACGGGTATTCCTGCGCTTTTCGCCTTGCCCGGCACAAAAATCTCCTCTTTTGAGACGCTTCGCGGTTTTCAGCCGAAAACAAAAGAAAGATCCGAGGATAAATCCATCCCCGGATCTTATTGTATTCATTGGGTTCTACAGGCTGAAAACCTGCATCTCCTTAAGTGAATGCACCCTTGGGCGCATCTCCTTAAGTGAATGCGGCTTGCCCGCGGCGCGATTTGCTTTTACTTATTTTGAAAGGTCGACCTTGTCCGTCATATCGGGGAGCGTCTTCCAGCCTTCCTCCGTGTGGATGTAGATCCCCTTTTCATCGGCGAATATCGCGTCTGCCTTTACTCCGTCGGCGGTGAAGGTCTGCTTGGCCCTGCCTCCCTTATTGAGGAAGAGGAAGCCGTCCTTCTCGAAAAGCGCCTCTCTGCCGTTCGGCTTTATCACGAAGCCGCCCGCGCCGAGAGCGATCAGAGTATCCTTCGAACCCTTGCGGCACCTCAGCTCGCCGTCGTGGTTCCTGTACCAGACGACCGAACCGTTCTCGGAGATCATGAAATTCGCGCAGTCCTCAACGAGGCTCGCGCCGTCCTTTTTGCTCTTTATCGTTCTTCTGAACAGCTCGGAGCCGATCTTGTAATAGACGGTGCCGTAGTCGTCCGTGGCGACGGGGGAGTTGACGGGCGTGGGATCGATGAGCTCCGCGCCCTTCTTGCCGAGCCTTACCATGCCGAATCCAGCGAAGAGCTTTCCCTTGAAGGTCGTCATGGGGCAGGAGGTCACGATATAGTAAGCGAACATTTCCGAATCGGCTACGCCCGAGACGGGCATTACGGGAGCGACGGAGCCCTCGCCGTTGATAAGCTCAACGGGATCCTTGCCCGCGCGGCAGAACATCGTTATCACTCTGCCCGTGCCCGCGTTAGTGGAGAAGACTATCTCGTCGTGCCTGCTGTTTATGAAAAGCTCGGTCTCGATATTGCTTCTGATAAAGGTCGCCTTGGCCTTCCTGTTTATGTAATACAGGGCGTTTTCGGATACGGAGAACGCGAAAACGTGCTTTCCGCCGTCGGATACGGAGACGGGCAGATAGTTTTCGCCGAGCTTTTTGATCTTCCTTCCCTTGATAAGGTACAGCGCGGAGTCGCCCCTCTTGCTGACGAGCACGGACTTCCCGTCGGGGGAGACGACGATATCGGGGTTTACGGCGTCGCTGCATAAGCAGACGGGCGCGGCGTCCTTCTTGCTGCAGTCATAGCTCCAGAGCAGGCTGCTTTCGTCAACGAACAGTACGCGCTTTCCGTCGCCGGAAACAGTGAATCTCACAACGCCCTTGGCAACGGCGGTATCCTCGCCCGATCTGCAGGTGTAAAGCGTCCCGTCCGCGCAGAGCACGGCCGCCCTGCGTCCGTTTGCGGAGGTGGAGGCCGCGACGGTCTTGACACCGTTGGGAGCGACCGGCTCGCCGCCCCAGAATGCCGTCCCGTCGCAAACGGAATAGGCGTTCTTTCCGGGGAGAATAAGGCTGCCGCTCGTCGCAAGGCAGATGATGAGCACGGCAAGCGCCAGAACCGCCGCGATGACCGCGATCAAGCCGGCGGCGGGATGCTTGCTTGCGTTGAGCCTTTTCTCGATCTCGTTCGCGCCGGAGGCTTCGCCTGCGCGCTCGGGCTTTTCGCCTTCGGGCTTACCCTCGGGCGGGGGAGAGGGAGGCAGCGCTATGCCGCAGCGCGTGCAGGTCACGGCTCCGGGCTTGTTTCTTTTGCCGCAGTATGCGCATTTCATGGTACTTTCCTCCTGTGATCGGTTCTTTTACTGTTCGGGAGCGTCCTTCTTGTTTTCCGTCTCTGCCATTACTTCGATTATCAGGCCCATTATCCTTTCGACGGGAAGCACCCTTCCGACGGAAACGAGCCTGCCGTCGATGATCAAAGCGGGAGTGCCCATTACGCCGAGCTTCGCTATGCTCGCGAAATCGGAGACGCACTCAAGCTCCTCCTCGGGAAGCCCGAGGAGCTTTACCGCTTCCTTCGTGTTCTCGCGCATGGCGCTGCAGTGGGAGCAGCCCGTGGCGCAGATCTTTATCCTTGCGCCTTCCAAGGCGGCGGGGAGGGGCTCCCTGTTCTTGGCTCTGCGCTTCTGTTTCATTTCCATTATCTTGATAATAGCCATATCATCACCGGCCTTTCCCGGCCGAAGCCGGAATCATTCGTTTTATTTACAGCATGAGCATGGCGTGATGCTCGTGTTCGACGCCGAGTATCCCTTCGCTGAACGCCTCCCAGAGGAGCCACAGCGCGACAAGCAGTATGAGTATCCCGAGCACGATCTTGACGATCTTTCCGAACTTCTCGTATTTGGGGCTGTCGGATATCTTCTGCACGAGTCCAACGGAAGTCCCCGCGACTATCGAAAGTATCGCGTGGCCGATCGAGAACAGGAGCAGCAGCATTATGCCGAAGAGTATCTTTCCCCGATCGATCACTATCGCGAGCAGGGCGACTATCATGGGCACGGCGCAGTGGGCTGAGAACACGCCCGCCAGCAAGCCGGAAACGAGCGCGCCCCAGCTTCCCTTGAGGCGGCTTCCCGCCATGAGCGAAGCAGTCGGGATCAAATCGATGACGCCCCACATCTGCAGGGCCATCAGTATGAGTATTATCGCCAGTATGAGGTGCATCCACACCTCGGCCTTTTCGAGCAGGAGCCCTGCGAGGGAGGCGATAACGCCGAGCGTGATGAAAGTGACCGTGGAGCCCAGCGCGAAAAGCAGGGAGAGGAAAAACGCCTTCCGGCCCTTGGCTTCGCCGCCGCCCACGCAGCCAACCACGAGCGGGACCGTGGAAAGCGAGCAGGGCATAAGAGAGGTCAAAAGCCCCCCGAGGAACGCGAAAACGGGCGCGAGCCAAAGGTTTCCGGCAAGCGAATTCGAGATCGAATCAAGCAGTTCTTCCATCGTTATCTCCAATAGACCACAATATCACAACTATCATAATAATACAGTCGGGGACGAAATGCAACCTTTTTTAACTATACAGGAGTCGAATTCTGTGATATAATCAGACCGTTCATCGGGAAGGAGGAGCCCGCGCTTGGAGACCGAAAAGGAGATAAGAGCCGAAGCCTGTCTTAGGGAAGCGGGCGTCGATTTCATAAGGATAGAACACGCCAAAGCCAACACGATGGAGCTTTGCCGCGGCATAGGGGCGGAGTACTGCGCGAGCCACTGCAAGAACCTTCTGCTCGTCAACAGATCGGGGACCGAATTCCATCTGCTCCTCATGGAGCCGGATAAGCCCTACCGCACGAGCGAGGTCAGCAAAAAGCTCGGCGTATCGCGCCTCAGCTTCGCTTCGCCCGAGCAGCTTCGGGAAACGCTCTGCCTCGAACCCGGCTCGGTGTCCATACTCGGGATGACGAACGAATGCGCCGAGGAACTCTATAAAAAGGGACGGCTCTCAATCGCGATCGACTCGGATCTGTTAAAAAGGGATAGGATCTGCGTGCATCCGAACGCCGATACGGCGACGCTCGTCCTTTCCGTTAAGGAGCTCATGCGCTTCCTCGAATTTCGCGGCTTTTCCGCAGCTGTGGTGGATATTTGAAAAAACCTTGCACAACCGCCGAAAACGGGGTATAATATAAATCGAAGATCAATAACGGAGGTCTGCCGTATGGAAAATGATAAATGCACGCTGTTCACCTTCATGACGGGTAACGTATTCGCGGCCGTACTGCATTTCTTATGCGCCTTCTCGGGTTGGTGCTGCCTTGTGTTCCCGATACTCCCTCTGCTGCTGCTCGTCGTGGAAAGGCATCCCAAGGCGCGCGCCGCATGCATTCATACGGCGGTCATTTCGCTCGCCACGGCGGCGCTCATGGTCGTGCCGCTGCTGCTCTGGCTGATAATCAGGGCGGCGACCCACGCTGCGGGCGCGTTCTACGTTATCTGCACGGTTCTCTTCGCTGCGATAATGCTCATACTCTGCTTCGCGCTTCTCGTTATCGAGGTCGCCTGCGCTGTCAAGGCCCTTCATAACGAGCCCGTCGAGGTCCCCGTGATCTCCTCCTGGGTGGAGAAGCTCGCGTATAAGGTTAAGTAAAATAATAATACTGAGGGGGAGGGGCGAAGGGTGCATTCACTTAAGGAGATGCAGGTTTTCAGCCGAAAAAAACTCAACGAATAAATAAGATCCGGGGATGGCGATATCCCCGGATCTTTCATTCGTTTTTAAGCTGAAAACCGCGAAGCGTCTCAAAAGAGGAGATTTTTGTGCCGGGCAAGGCGAAAAGCGCAGGAATACCCGTTAGCCGTCTTCCGAGCATGAAAGGCGAAGCACGGCGCAAAAAGATACCTTTTGAGGCTGTTTATCCTTAAGTGAATGCGCCCAACGCCCGTCCCCCTTTTATATTGTGTATATTCCCGAGATGGACCACAATAGGTTTGACTTTTATTATACGGTATGGTAAAATATTAAACAGGTCAATTTGGCCTTTTATCCCCGAAAGGAGTTATTGGAGTACAGGTATGAAGAAACTGTTCTGCTTGCTGCTTTGCGTTCTTTTTGCCGCCGGCGCAGCCGCCTGCGCTGAAAAGCCGATAGATGATGTGATAGTCGATATTGGCGGCACCGATAAGCCCGTCGTTACCGAGCCCGCGTCCACCGATCCCGCCGAGACCGAGAACGCGAACGAGACCGAGCCTCCCGAGATCACCGAGGTCCCCACCGAGGCGCCCACTCCCGATCCCGGCTACACTCCCGAACCCACCAAGGTCCCCGAGCTTCCCGAGGGGCAGGTGCTCTGGCTCAAGACCATGCCGACCGATCTCTACGGCATTTCCGAAGCCGAGGCCGAGGCCTGGTTCGCAGACGCCGTATTCGTGGGCGATTCGATAATGCTCGGCTGGAAGAACTACAACAATTCCATGCTGACCTCCAACCCCGATTTCTTCGGCCAGACGCATTTCCTTTGCGAGGGCAGCTACGGCGCGGGCCATGCGCTCGAGCCCGTAACGGATAAGAGCCTGCATCCCATCTATCAGGGCGAGCAGCGCCTCCTGTGGGATTCCATCCAGATGATGGGCGCGAAGAAGGTCTTCATCTGCTTCGGCCTCAACGACGTCGCCATCTACGGTGTAGAGGGCACGGCCAACAATTTCCAGACGCTCTGCCGCAAGATAGTCGATGCCTCGCCCGACGTCAAGATCTACATCATCAGCGCGATGTACCTCATCGACGATTCCAACATGAAGATGCTGACGAACGCGAACCTCAGGAAGCTCAACACCCTGCTCCGCAAGGTCTGCGAGCAGAACGGCTACATGTTCGTCGATATCGCCAGTCACCTTGTTGGCGAGGACGGTTATCTCCTCCCCGAATACTGCAGCGATAATTACGTCCACCAGACCCCCGCCGCCTATAAGGAATGGGCGAAGATACTGAGGAGCCTCGCCGCTCACGATATCAAATGGGGCTATTGATCAAATAAACACCCGAAAGAAAGGAAGACCGATCGACGGTCAAAGCAACTGACAAATGAAAAAGTTCGTATCGATAATACTCGTTTCCCTTATGATAGCTTCCCTTGCGTTCGCGGCGCTCGCCTGCGGCCCCGGGAAGAACGAAGATAAGCCCGTCCGCACGGCGGATCCCAACGCCGGCTCCCCCACGGAGGAGACCTTTATTCCCCTTGATCTCGACTCCATCTGGGAGAGGGTGAACGAGGCCGGAAAGTTCGGCGGAATGACCGCCGTCCTCGCCCGCGATTTCAGCGATATCTACGGCATCGACGTTTCCAAGGTGGCCGACGCCCGCTGGTATATGTCCGAGAACCCGGCCATGAACGCCGATGAGTTTGCGATATTCAGGGTCTCCGATCCCGAATACAGGGAAGCTCTCGCCGAGATATTCAAGGCGAGGATCGACCGCCAGATCCAGGTCGCCGAGGCTTACAGCCCCGAGCAGGCCGCCAAGCTGAAGAAGACCGAAGTAATTATTTCCGGTCCCTACGTTTATTTCTGCGTCGGCGATGAATACGACGCCGTCATGAAAGTCCTCGAACCCGCTGTCCGCTGATGATCTTTTCAAGCCTTTTATTCCTATCGATATTCCTTGTTGCGGTACTGGCTCTGTATTACATAATACCGAACCGGACTTACCGCAACATTGTTCTGTGCATATCCAGCCTGTTCTTCTACGCGTGGGGCGAGCCGATATGCTTCGTTCTGATGATCTTCTCGATCCTGATGAACTACGCCGCGGGCCTTCTCATGGGAAGCCTCAAGCGCAGGGGAAGACAGGGCGGAGCGAAGGCGGTGCTAATCGTATCGATCGTGCTGAACCTTCTGATGCTCGGCGTATTCAAGTACACGCCGCTCGTGTTCAACACGCTCAAAAGCCTCATCCCCTCCATGGCCAATACGTCGACGCCCATCGCAAAGGAGATCCTTTACAGGAGCCTGGGCAAGCTGTTCCCCAATATCAAGGCGCTGTCGAGGATGACGATCACGGCGGAGAACATGCTCCCCATCGGCATATCGTTCTACACGTTCCAGGCCATGAGCTACGTCATAGACGTTTACCGCGGCGATACGGGCGTCCAGAAGAACCCCATGCTGTTCGGCACGTACGTCGCGCTGTTCCCCCAGCTCATAGCGGGCCCGATCGTAAGGTACAAGGATATCGAGGATCAGCTCCAGGGCAGGCGCGAGAGCATATCGCAGATGGCCTCGGGCATAAAGCTCTTCACGATAGGCCTTGCCAAGAAGATACTAATCGCCAACCAGATGGCCGTGCTGTGGGAGTCATTAAGGGGCGGCGCCGAAACGAACGGCATACTCGGCTCGTGGATAGGCCTCATCGCCTATACGCTCCAGATCTACTTCGATTTCAGCGGCTATTCCGATATGGCGATAGGCCTCGGGCGGATGTTCGGGTTCGAGTTCCTCAAAAACTTCGATCATCCCTATATCTCCGAAAACATTTCCGAATTCTGGCGCAGATGGCATATCTCGCTCTCGACCTGGTTCCGTGAGTACGTCTATATCCCCCTCGGCGGCAACCGCAGGGGAATGCCCCGCCAGATACTGAACCTCATGATAGTCTGGGCGCTGACCGGCCTCTGGCACGGCGCGAGCTGGAACTTCGTCCTCTGGGGCGCGCTCCACGGCTTCATGATAATCATGGAGAAGCTCTTCCTCGGCAAATGGCTGAAGAAGATCCCCAAGGTATTCCGCCATATCTACACGATGCTCTTCGTCGTGCTCGGCTGGGGTCTGTTCGACTTCACCGACATGAGCAAGCTGATCCCGTATTTCGGTTCGATGTTCACCTTCAGCCGCGGGCTCATCTCGCACGACGCGCTCGTGCAGGTGCTCTCCTACCTGCCGCTCATCATCGTCGCCATGATCGGATCGACCTCGCTCCTTGCCGATCTTCGCCATAAGGCGGACGGCAAGCCCTGGGCCGAATGGGTCGACATCGCGCTCGTCATGATCGCCCTGTTCATGTGCATAGCCTCGCTCGTAGCGAGCGGCTACAACCCCTTCATCTATTTCAGATTCTGACGGCATTAAAGATAATAACAAGCGTTTCCTTGGGTGCATTCACTTTAGGAAACGCTTTTCCTTTTCTCGTCATACGGCCGCCCGCCGTTTTATTGTCATGTTTTTTTATATTATTTTCTTAAAACAGTTGCTTTAACGGGATCTGCATGATATAATAACTATAACTGTTTATAGTGTAAATGTGGTTCTATGCGTACAGCGCGATCCCCGATGCGGAATGCGGTACGCTGCCGGGCCAAAACCATACGGGGCTGCTCCAAATGGCTGAGAAGAAAAAGCGCAGTAAACGCAGGTCGTACCTCAATGATTTCCATCAGGACGTCACCGGGGAATTCCGCTACACGGGCAAACATCATCTGTATGCGGGTGAATACTCCGGCAAAAAGGTGCGCCTTCTCACGGCCCTGCTGACGGCGGCGCTCGTGCTCGCGGCGGCGGGCGTCGGGTTCATACCCGCTCCCTCCATGACGGAACAGGGCGTGTTCTACGTGCTGCTCCCCTACATTGGCGAGCTGATCGCCGTGTTCGTCACCGCGTGGGCATCGCTCATGCTTTTAAGACCTGTCGGGAGCGACGGCGAAAAGCTCCGTCTGCGCGCCTACACCTTCGAAAGATCGATAGGCAGGCTCCCTCACAGGACGGTCATCGCGGCGGTGCTCGCGGGCGCATGCGTAATAGCGAACGTCGTATTCATCTGCATAAGGGGCTTCGAAGGCAAGCCCGTTATGTCCATCGCCGTCATACTGCTGCATATCGCGGCAGGCGCGTTCGCCATTCTTCTGAAGAGGTTCGCCGCATCCCTCGAATTCACCGAGGACGGGGGAGAGGCCGACGCCTTCAGGGAGAGCGAAGAGATCGAGAACGATCCCGCGCCGGAAGAATGATCACATTGTGAAATACGGATAGCAAGGTCCGTTTTTCAGATAAAAATCCGAAATTCTTTTTAGGAGGAACCAAGATGAAAAATTTCAAGAGAACCCTTGCTCTGTCCCTCGTCATCGTCATGGCTCTTCTGGCTTTTGCTGGCTGCAAAAAGTCCAAGACAGAAGACAAGACGCTTGTCGTGGGTTATTCCCCGTTCAACAGCAAGTTCTCCCCCTTCTTCTCCGAGACCGCGTATGACCAGGACGCTATGGCTATGACGCAGATCTCCCTTCTGACCAGCGACCGTACCGGCGCTGTCATCCAGAACGGCATCAAGGGCGAGAAGATCAACTACAACGGCACCGATTACACCTACTACGGTCCCGCTGATCTGAAGATCACCGAGAATGCGGACGGCACCGTTTTCTATGACTTCACGCTCCGTAAGGACCTCAAGTTCTCCGACGGCGAGAAGCTCACCGTAGACGACGTCATCTTCTCCATGTACGTACTCTGCGACCCGACCTATGACGGATCCAGCACCCTGTACGCACAGCCCATCCTCGGCATGGAAGAGTACCGTTCCGGTATGTCCAGCCTTCTGAACCTCCTCCTCGAGGCCGGCCGTGACAACACCGACTTCAGCAAGTGGGAAGAGGCCACTCAGACCAAGTTCTGGAACTCCCTCGACGCTGCCGGCGTTAAGTTCGCTCAGGACATCATTGATTACTGCCTTGCCAACTACGCCGATTACGGGTGTGTCGACGCTGCCACTTCCGCTGCTTTCTGGGGCTTTGAGATCCCCGAAGGCGGTACCGCCGCCGATTTCTGGGAGGCTCTCAAGGCAGCCTACGAAGGCGACTATGCTACGCTGTCCGACAAGGAAAAGGCCAACGCCACTCTTTGGAGCCTGATGGACGATTATGACGATTATCTCGTCGGTATCACCACCGGCGACTCCGCCGCCAACATCGCGGGCATCCAGAGGATCGACGATTACAACCTCCGTATCGTCCTCACCAAGGTCGACGCCACCGCTATCTATCAGCTCGGCGTTATCATCGCCCCCATGCACTATTACGGCGACAAGGCGAAGTACGACTATGTCAACAACAAGTTCGGCTTCGATAAGGGCGACCTCTCCACCGTCCGTGCCAAGACCGCTACCCCGATGGGCGCGGGCCCCTACAAGTTCATCAAGTTCGAGAACGGCGTCATCAACTATGAGGCCAACGAGCTTTACTACAAGGGCGCTCCCAGGACCAGATGGGTCAACTTCATCGAGACCAAGTCCGATGATGATAAGCTGAACGGCGTCGTTACCGGCACCATCGACATCACCGATCCCTCCTTCTCCAAGGAGACCGTCGGCGCTATCGAGAAGCAGAACGGCGGCAAGCTGACCGGCGACAAGATCACCACCAGCACCGTTGACAACCTCGGCTACGGCTACATCGGCCAGAACGCCATCAACGTCAAGGTCGGCGAAGATCCCGCTTCCTTGGCTTCCAAGAACCTCCGCAGGGCGTTCGGCACCATCTTCTCCGTATATCGCGATCTCGCTATCGACTCCTACTACGGCGAGCGCGCCTCCGTCATCAACTACCCGATCTCCAACACCTCCTGGGCCGCGCCCCGTCCCGCTGACGACGGCTATGCCCTCGCGTTCTCCAAGGATGTAAACGGCAACCCCATCTACACCTCCGACATGGACGCCAACGCCAGGTACGAGGCCGCCCTCAACGCCGCTCTCGGCTTCTTCGAGGCTGCGGGCTATAAGGTAGAGAACGGCAAGCTCACCGAGGCACCCGAAGGCGCGAAGCTCGAGTACACCTTCTGGATCCCCGGCGACGGCACCGGCGACCACCCCTCCTTCATGATCGTTACCGAGGCCAAGAAGGCCCTCGAAAAGATCGGCATGAGCCTTGTTATCAAGGACCTCGCCAACTCCGCCGACCTCTGGAACAACCTCGATGTTCTCCAGGTCGAGATGTGGGCTGCCGCTTGGAGCGCTGGCGTCGATCCCGACATGTATCAGATCTACTACTCCGATATCGCCAACGGCCCCAGCACCGCGGGCTCCAAGGTCAACCCCAAGGGCGGTCCCGCTCAGGGCGGTTCCAACTATGAGTACTGCATCGCCGATGCGGCTCTCGATAAGCTCATCATGGACGCTCGTTCCACCACCGATCAGGCGGCTCGTAAGTCCATGTACAAGGCCTGCCTCGATATCGTTATCGACTGGGCGGTCGAGACTCCCGTCTATCAGCGTCAGAACGCGATCATCTTCAGCACCGAGCGCGTCATGATCGACACCGTAACTCCCGACATCACCACCTTCTACGGCTGGATGAACGAGATCGAGAACATCCGTGTCAAATAATCTGACAGTCAGGTAAAACCGATATCCATGTATCGCCCTGCGGCCCTTGGCCGCAGGGCGATAGGACAGCCGCACATCGAGGTGCAGTTTTTATTATTTTAAGCTGTACGCCGATGTGCGGCATCGCGGGAAAAGGCGGGGGAGGCCGACTCCCTTTCCGTTCCCGGCGCCCACATATTTTTCTTGACGGAGGGTTTGCCCGTGCGCAAATACATTATTAAGCGTTTGCTGCTGGCGGTGGTCATATTCTTCTTCGTAATGCTGATCACCTACACGCTGATGCGCTGTCTGCCCACCTCCTATATAGAGCAGGTCGCGCGTCAGAAATCTCAGCTTCCCGGCTCCAAAAGCTATGACGAGTGGATGGCCCAGCTGAGAGCCATGTACAAGATGGACAGAGGCATCATAGCCGGCTACTTCGGCTGGCTGGTCGACTTCTTCTCGGGGAATTTCGGCGACAGCTGGAACTTCACCATCCCCGTTATCGAGGAGTTCAACAAGACCGTCTGGATCAGCTTCTGGATGGGCCTCATCACGATGTTCTTCGAACTCATCATCGCTATTCCTCTCGGCATTATCGCCGCGACGAAGCAGTACACTAAGACAGACTACACGATCTCCATTCTCGCTCTGGCATTCATTTCATTGCCGACGTTCTTCTTCATAGCGCTGTTAAAGCTCGTGTTCAGCGTAAAGCTGGGCTGGTTCGACCTGTTCGGTCTTATCGGCCGCAATCACGAGCAGCTCTCAGCGCTCGGCAAGTTCTTCGATAAGGTGCATCACCTCGTGCTCCCGATAGTGACGCTCGTCATCATCAGCATCGGCGGTCTCATGCGTTATACGAGGACGAACATGCTGGAGGTTTTGAACGCGGATTATATCCGTACCGCGAGGGCGAAGGGCCTGAGCGAGCGAAAGGTCATCTATCATCACGCCTTCCGCAACACGCTGATCCCCCTCGTCACTATCGTCGGCGGCTCGCTGCCCGGACTCTTCTCCGGCGCGCTGTTCACCGAAACGATGTTCTCGATAGACGGTATCGGTTACGCATCATATCAGGCCATGATAGTCGGCGATATCCCGTTCTCCATGTTCTATCTGGCCTTCATATCGATTCTGACTTTGATCGGAAACCTCATTTCCGATATCCTGTACGCAGTGGTCGATCCCCGCGTACGCTTAGCCTGAGGAAAGGAGGATCACGGATATGAGCGAAAACGAAAAGAAAGACAAAGCTCCTGTCAAAGAGGAGCAGCAGTATTCCTTGAACGATGACCGCCGAGTCAAAGTTCTCTCTCCCGGCGCAATGGTCGCAAAGCGCTTCTTCCGCAACCGTATCGCGGTCGTGGGCCTTGTGATACTTGCCTTCATGTTCCTGTTCTCCTTCCTGGGCGGTCTGATCTCCCCCTACGGTGAGGATCAGCTCTTCTACCGCACCGACCTTATGAAGAAGGAATACGCCGGCGCGGTGCTGAACGTCGACTTCCGCTATTCTGCGGCGGAGGGTCAGAAGATGAGCTCGGCCGTGCAGGCGATGGCGGTCCTCGCCATCCAGAAGGGCGAGACCGCGTTCGAATACGGCGGCGTTGATTATCAGGTGATCAAGGAGGGCGAGGACTTCTACCGCATCGCCCTGGCTGACGGAACGACTGTCGCAGTCACCTATAAGGACGTTATAAGGTCCAGCATCGAGGGTCAGGAGCTCAGCTTCGATCTCATCTACAACGCGCTGAAGGCCTACGTCGGCGGCGGCAAGACATTCTCGGTCGACGGCAAGGTCTACACAATCGGCGACGACGGCGTAGTCTTCGAGAACGATACCGAGATCGCCTATATTTCAAGGTATGCCCTCAACGCCGTATCGCCCGACGTCTTCCTCACCCGTTCGTTCAGGGATCAGCTGATCGAGGCCATCGAGAACGGTCAGGAGGATTTCACCTTCGTTAATGAGAACGGCGAAGCTCAGGATTTCTCCGTCGAGTATAAGCCGGACGTCAAAAACTGGGTCATCTACCGCAAGCAGGCCTCCCGCGTTTACGACATGTACTCGTTCCCGTCCAAGGAGCATTGGCTTGGCACGGACAGGTACGGCATGGATATGCTCACCCGCCTCATGTACGGCGGCCGCGTATCGCTGATCATCGGCTTCATCGTCGAGGCGATAAGCACCCTGCTCGGTGTCATAATGGGCGGTCTCGCGGGTTACTTCGGTAAGTGGGTCGATAACCTCATAATGCGTATCGTCGATATCTTCTACTGCATCCCCTCGATGCCCATACTGATCATCATCGGCGCAGCTATGGACGCCATGAACATGGATCCCAAGCTCAGGATGATCTACCTCATGCTCATCCTCGGCTTCCTCGGCTGGCCCGGAATGGCCCGCCTCATCAGGGGCCAGATCCTCTCGCTGCGCGAGCAGGAGTTCATGACCGCGACCGAAGCCGGCGGCATCTCCGTTTACCGCAGGATATTCAAGCATCTCGTACCGAACGTCATCCCCCAGATCATCGTCTCCGTCACCATGGGCGTAGGCGGCACGATCATCACCGAGGCTTCGCTCTCGTTCCTGGGTCTTGGCGTCAGGTTCCCGTTCGCATCCTGGGGCAACATCATCAACGACGTCAACAGGACGTTCGTACTTGAAAGCTACTGGTTCATCTGGATCCCCGCAGGCGTGCTGCTGCTCCTGACCGTTCTCGCCTTCAACCTCGTCGGCGACGGCCTGAGGGACGCATTCGACCCGAAGATGAAGCGTTAAGGAGGGAAGAGTCATGGCAAAGAAACAGAACGTCGGCTATCTCTCCGTAAGAGAATCCCGAAGGATCTCCAGAGAGAACCGCAAGATAACCAAGGAATTCGAAAAGAGGCGCAAACGCAGGAACGTTCCCGAATCCGAGTATCTCACCACGATGAAGGATCCGAACAACGCCGTTGAGTTTGACGATCTCCACACCTATTTCTATACCGACGCAGGCACCGTCAAGGCGGTCGACGGCGTGACCTTCGAAGTCCCCATCGGCAAGACGGTCGGCGTCGTAGGCGAGTCCGGCTGCGGCAAATCCGTCACCAGCCTCTCGCTCATGCAGCTTTTACAGCGCCCTCAGGGCCAGGTCGCGGCGGGCGAGATAAGGCTGAACCTCGGCGACAAGGCTTACGATGTCACCAAGGCGCCCGACGAGGTGCTTCAGAAGATCCGCGGCAACGCCGTTTCGATGATCTTCCAGGAGCCGATGACGGCGCTGAACCCCGTATTCAAGATCGGCGATCAGATCGAGGAAGTCCTCGAGCTCCATAACGAGGAAAAGCTGACCGAATCGAAGATGAAGGAGCGCACCATCGAGCTTCTTGAGATGGTCGGTATCGCCAACAGCGAGGGCGTCTACAAGATGTACCCGCACGAGCTCTCCGGCGGAATGCGTCAGCGCGTAGTCATAGCTATGGCGCTTGCGTGCAATCCCCGCATAATCATCGCGGATGAGCCCACCACCGCGCTGGACGTTACCATCCAGGCGCAGATACTCGACCTGCTCCGTCAGCTGAAGGACAGGATCAATTCCTCGATCATGTTCATCACGCACGACCTCGGCGTCATAGCCGAGATGGCGGATTTCGTCGTCGTCATGTACGCGGGCCGCATAGTCGAGAAGGGCACCGCGGACGATATCTTCCATCATCCCGCGCATCCCTACACCATCGGCCTCATGGCTTCGAAGCCCGTCGTCGGAAAGAAGATAGATAAGCTCTATTCCATCCCCGGCAAGGTCCCGAATCCCATCAACATGCCCGATTACTGCTACTTTAAGGATCGCTGCGAGATGTGCGTCGATAAGTGCAGCGGCGAATACCCCTGCGAGATCAGCCTCAGCGAGACCCACAAGGTCAGCTGCTACCGCTACTACGACATGAAGGAGGAGACCAAATGAAAGATCCCGAAAAGCGCGACCTCCTGAAGATCGACAACACTTTTGATCCCGTAACCTACGATCCCCAGTACATACTGATGGTCAACAAGCTCAAGAAATACTTCCCCATAAAGGGCGGTATGATCTCGAGGACCGTCGGCTACGTAAAGGCCGTTGACGGCATCACGTTCAACCTCAAGCGCGGCACCACCATGGGCCTCGTCGGCGAGTCCGGCTGCGGCAAGACGACAGTCGGCCGCACCATACTCCGCCTTGCCGGAGAGAAGACGGGCGGTCAGGTCCTCTTCAACGGGCAGGAAGTCTATGACTTATCGAGCAAAGAGATGCGCTCGATGCGCCCGAAGATGCAGATCATATTCCAGGATCCGTTCTCCAGCCTGTCTCCGCGCCTTCCCGTCGGTGAGATAATCGGCGAAGCCGTAAGGGAGCATCACCTCGTTCCCAAGGCCGAGTTCGACGATTACATCGACAACATTATGGATAACTGCGGCCTCCAGCCCTTCCATAAGGACAGGTATCCGCACGAGTTCTCCGGCGGTCAGCGTCAGCGTATCTGCATCGCGAGGGCTCTCGCGCTGAATCCCGAGTTCGTCGTCTGCGACGAGCCGGTATCCGCGCTGGACGTTTCCATTCAGGCGCAGATAATCAACCTGCTCCGCGAGCTGCAGGAGAAGTTCAAACTGACCTACCTGTTCATCTCGCACGACCTCTCCGTCGTCGAGCATATCTCCGATACGGTCGGCGTCATGTACCTCGGCAATCTCGTCGAGTACGGCACCACGGAGGATATCTTCTCCGAGCCTCTGCATCCCTACACCAAGGCGCTGTTCTCCGCGATCCCGATCCCCGATCCCGACGCGAAGATGAAGCGCATCGTGCTCGAGGGCTCCATTCCTTCTCCCGCGAATCCTCCGTCCGGGTGCAAATTCCACACCCGCTGCGCGAACTGCATGGAGAAGTGCAAGACCGAAGCTCCCGAGTGGAAGGAGATCACTCCCGGCCACTTCTGCGCCTGCCACCTGTTCGACGAGTGATATGGCGAGGAAACGCAAAACCTATGAGGATGACGACGGCCGCACGATAGCCGACATGAGCGGCGTCACAAGGCGAAGCATCTGGGTACCGCGAGCACCCGCAGGCTCCGAAGCCCTTCCCAAGGAGGAAAAGGCGGGGGAGAGCGGCGAAAAGCCGACCGTCACCAAGGAGCAGCTGAAGTATTACATATTCGGCGCTCTCGGCGCGGCGCTGCTCCTCGTTGCGATACTTGGCGTCGTATTTGCGCTGGTCATATTCGTGTTCAGCAAGGTCGGCGGCTGTGCGCTCAAATGAGGGCGGAATCGAATAACGAAACAGGCGCTTCCGTGCAGATCAAAGGCACGGAAGCGTCTTTTCTGTCTTTCTAAGGCTTTTTTTGTAAATGCAACCGCCGGTTTCCAAAATGCAACCTGTTTTTTTGAAAATGACACCCGGAATTGCTTGTGAAAAGCATACTTTGCATGTATTATTGTACCGTAGCCAGCCGAAAAGGCCGGCCTCGCTTCAAACAGATAATCAAGTAAAAAGGAGATAAAACATGATCAAAGACCTTGTTACCGACAAAAAGCATCTGTTCGCCTCGGGAGCAAACACCGAGCTCAGGGCGCAGATCAACCGGGCCCGTCAGGCGACGCTGTTAAACGGCGACCTGGTTTCCAACGTCCGCACCGAGACCTCCGGCGTTTCGGCCCGCGTGTATGAGAACGGCATATTCGGCTTCTCTTCCACCGCCGAATACACGGATGAATCCGTCAGAGAGGTGCTGAAGGCCGCTTCCGAAAACGCCGCCTTCCTGGCTTCCCACGCAGGCCGCGGCAAGGGCCCGCATAAGCCTCTTCCCGATACGAAGCGCTTCACCGCGCATGAGATAAACGATCTCGAGCAGCGCGCGTATATCGGGTTTGCCAAAGCGGTCGACGCTTACATCGCCGAAAAATACCCCGATCTCATCAGCCGCATAGTCGTTGCCATGGCCGATTCCTCCGAGAAGCTCATCGCTGTATCCAACGGCGCGGACGTGCACTGGCTCCAGCCGAGGAGCTTCATATACGTCCAGATGGCGATGGAGGGGCCGAACGGTCAGCCTGTGGAGTTGTACGACGTGATCGGCGGCTACGGCGCGTTCGACGCAAACTTCAAAGATGCTTCCACGCTTTATGAGAGGATCGACGTGCTTTACGACAAGCTTCGTCAGAAGGCGAACGGCGTGTACCCGGAAGCCGGCGTGAAGACCGTTATATTCAGCGGCACACTCGCCGGAATGCTCGCGCATGAGGCCGTCGGCCACACGGTCGAGGCGGACCTCGTTATCGGCGGATCCGTCGCGGGGCCCAACCTCAACAAAAGGGTCGGCTCCGAGCTCGTGAACCTCGTCGACTTCGCGCATACCGCGTTCGGCAAACCCGTTCCTCTGCCAGTTTACGCGGACGACGAGGGCGTGGAGGCGACCGACGCAGTGCTCATCAAGGACGGCATACTCGTCGGCTACATGAACAGCCGCGAGACGGCGGAGCGCTTCGGCATGAAGCCCACCGGCAACGCGAGGGCCTACGGCTTCTCCGACGAGCCCCTCATCCGCATGAGGAACACCGCGGTGCTCCCCGGCAAATCGAAGCTCGAGGACATGATCGCCTCCGTAGAGGACGGCTATTATCTGATCGACACCAACAACGGTCAGGCCGATACCACGGGCGAATTCATGTACGGCGTGACCTTCGGCTATGAGATCAAGAACGGCAAGCTCGGCAGGGCTCTGCTCGACACTACCATTTCGGGCGTCGCATTCGAGATGCTCAAGACCGTGGATATGATATCCGACAATATGACCTGGGAAACCGCGGGAATGTGCGGCAAGAAGCAGCCCATGACGGTAAGCATGGGAGGCCCCGAGATCAAGTGCAAGGTCAACATCGGCGGACGATAAGGAGGACAGAACAATGATCGAAGAATTAAAAAACACCGCTAAAAAGGCGATAGACGCTCTTGTAAATGAGGGCGCGGACAAGGCTTCTGCTAGCGTTTCCAAATCCATCACTCATGAATTCAACGTGGACGGCGGCGAATTCAGCCTCTTCCGTACGCTCTTCGACAAGAAGCTCGTCATGGAGTGTCTTAAGGAGGGCCGCAAGGGCACCGACAGCCGCAACCGCTATGACGACGAGTCGATAAAGGACTCCGCAAAGAGCTGCATGGAGTCCGCCGCCTCCTCCACACCGGACGAGGCCTGGGATATCGCTCCCAAGGGCGTGAACGAGGATTTCGTTCTGGGCGAGATAAAGCCCGATACCGACAGGTTCTTTTTCCGCTGCAGGGAGCTCGTGGACGATATTAAGGCCCGCTTCCCCCAAATAATGCTGGAGCAGATGATCATGAGCCATAAGGAGGTGCTCTCCGCAAGGGCTAATTCCAACGGCGTGCTCTTTTCCACGCATCAGGGCAGTTATCAGGTCATGCTCATGTTCAGCGGGCACGAGGGCGACAAGGCCTCCTCGTTCTTCGTATCGCAGGCCGCTTCCTACGATCTCGATAAGCCCTTCATAGAGCTCGGCTCGCTGGCCGCGGATCTCGGGAATGTCGAAAAGCAGATCGAGACCACGCCAGTTCAGGGCAAATTCGAGGGCACTATGGTCCTCATGCCCTCCTGCACGGCGGAGCTCGTGGGCGCGCTCGTTTCGAGCTTTGCTTCCGATACGGCGCTGCTCTCCGGCACGAGCCCGTGGAAGGACAGCCTCGGCGAGATGGTGGCGGACGAGCGCGTGACGATAAGCCTTGCGCCGCTCGACGAGCGCATCGTCTGCGGCAAGCGCGTGACGAGCGAGGATTTCCGCGCCGAGAACTTCGACGTCATAAAGGACGGCAGGCTCAACGCCTTCTGCATGAGCCTCTACGGAGCGAACAAGCTCGGCCTCAAGAGGGGCGGCAACGACAGCGAAAACCTTGTTATCGCTCCGGGCGATAAGAGCATAGAGGAGATAATCGCCTCCATCGACAAAGGCATACTCGTTGGGCGCTTCTCCGGCGGACAGCCCTCCTCCAACGGCGATTTCTCCGGCGTTGCCAAGAACAGCTTTATCATCGAGAACGGAAAGATCGGCTTCGCCCTCTCCGAGACCATGATCAGCGGCAACATGGCCGCCATGCTGAAGAACCTTCGTGCCATATCGAAGGAGCAGGTGGCGGACGGCTCCACAGTGCTTCCCTTCATGGCCTTCGACGGCATCACGATCTCCGGCCAGTAACAGAACCGAATAAAAAACCTGACGGGAGGACTGTCCCCCTGTCAGGTTTTTGTAAGAACAAAAGAAGCCCCGGGGTAGCCCCGGGGCTTTCAATCATTTATTCATCAATACATCCCGCCCATATCTGCGCCGCCGGCGGGCATTGCGGGTTCGGGCTTGGGGATATCCGTAACAAGGCTCTCGGTGGTGAGCACCATTGCGGCGACCGAGGAGGCGTTCTGCAGAGCGGACCTCGTGACCTTGGTAGGATCGATGATGCCCTTCTCGAACATCATGCCGTACTCGTCCTTAGCGGCGTCGTAGCCGTAGCCGGGCTTGCCGGAGCGGACGTTGGCAACGATGACGCTGCCCTCAAGACCCGCGTTCGCGGCGATCTGACGGAGGGGCTCCTCCAGAGCGCGTACGATGATGCGGATACCGGTCTTCTCGTCGCCCTCGACCTTCTCCTCAAGGGCCTTTACGCGGTCGATAACGTTGATCAGCGCGACTCCGCCGCCGGGAACGATGCCTTCCTCAACGGCAGCCTTGGTGGCGTTCAGAGCGTCCTCGATGCGGAGCTTGATCTCCTTCATCTCGGGCTCGGTGGCCGCGCCGACGGAGATGACGGCTACGCCGCCCGCGAGCTTCGCAAGGCGCTCCTGGAGCTTCTCCTTGTCATACTCGCTCTTGGTCTCGGCGATCTGAGCCTTTATGGTCTTTACCCTCGCGGCGATCTCGGCGTTGCTGCCCGCGCCCTCGACGATGGTGGTGTTCTCCTTATCGACCTTTACCTGACGCGCGCTGCCCAGCTGAGCGAGAGTGGCGTCCTTGAGCTCCATGCCGAGCTCGTCGGAGATGACCTCGCCGCCGGTCAGGATGGCGATATCCTTAAGCATTTCCTTGCGCCTGTCGCCGAAACCGGGGGCCTTGACGGCAACGCAGGTGAATATGCCGCGGAGCTTGTTGACGACGAGCGTCGCAAGCGCGTCGCCCTCGACGTCCTCGGCGATTATGAGGAGCTTCCTGCCCTGCTTCGCGATCTGCTCGAGAACGGGGAGGATATCCTGGATGTTGGTGATCTTCTTCTCGGTGATGAGGATGTAAGGATCGTCAAGAACGGCCTCCATCTTATCGGGATCGGTCACCATGTAGGCGGAGGCATAGCCGCGGTCGAACTGCATGCCCTCGACGAAGCGGAGCTCGGTCTTCATGGTCTTGCCCTCTTCAACGGTGATGACGCCGTCGTTGCCGACCTTCTCCATAGCGTCGGAGATGAGGGAGCCGATCTGCTCGTCGGAGGCGGAGATGGAGGCGACCTGCGCGATCTCGGACTTGCCCGTTACGGGCTTGGAGATCTCCTTGAGGCCCTCGACGGCCTCGTCAACGGCCTTCATGATGCCGCGCTTGATCACCATGGGGTTCGCGCCAGCGGCGACGTTCTTCATGCCCTCGCGGACGATCGCCTGCGCGAGCAGCGTGGCGGTGGTGGTGCCGTCGCCCGCGACGTCGTTGGTCTTCGTGGCGACTTCCTTAACGAGCTGAGCGCCCATGTTCTCGAACGGATCGTCGAGCTCGATCTCCTTGGCGATGGTCACGCCGTCGTTGGTGATGAGGGGAGCGCCGAATTTCTTGTCGAGAACGACGTTGCGGCCCTTCGGCCCGAGGGTTATCTTAACGGTATTCGCAAGGGTATCGAGACCCTTTTCAAGAGAACGCCTTGCGTCCTCGCCGTACTTGATCTGCTTTGCCATGATTATTACCTCCTAAGATATCAGTCCTCGACGACTGCGAGGATATCGTTCTGACGGACGATGATGTATTCCGTGCCGTCCACCTTGACTTCTGTGCCCGCGTACTTGGAATAGAACACCCTGTCGCCGGGCTTGACGAGCATCGTGATCTCCTTACCGTCTACGACGCCGCCCGGGCCTACCGCGATGACTTCCGCCATCTGGGGCTTTTCCTTCGCGTTGCCGGCGAGGATGAACCCGGAAGCGGTGGTCTCCTCAGCCTCGAGAGACTTAATGACGACTCTGTCAGAAAGCGGTCTCAGTTTCATAGTGCATTTCCTCCTATTGTGAATAAAAGATGTTTGATCTCGTTTCCCCTTTCGGGGCGCCTTCCATAGGGATGATATCCCTTTTCTGCCGGAATTATTATCGGCGGGGCTGGGAAGACGGCCGCCCGTGTTTAGCACTCAACACATAGGAGTGCTAACAAAGCATATTATATGCCGTATGCCCCTATGTGTCAACACTTGGAAGGGGTATAGACAGAATATATTTGAAGGCAGATAATATATTGTAAAAAACCTAAATCAGTCTATTGCCAAATAACGGGAATGCTATTATACTGTATAAGAAATTTCACGAAAGGAGGCCGCAAAATGAACAAATTGAGGAATTATTCTCGCGCAGATGAATTTGCCCGATGGGGATACGTGCGGCCTGCCGCGATTTGATCGCATCAGTATAAGTACGTTTTCGGCCACGGGCATACCCGTGGCTTTTATTGTATGGAGGACTTATGGAAGTCAAGAAGAAGAAAAAGAAGAAGGGCGGGGAGGAAGCTCCCGAAAAGCGCCCCGTTAATTATAAGCTCGTCAGGCGCATAATGCGCGGGACTGGGAAGTATTTCGTTATCTCCGCGCTGGGGCTCATATTCGCCATAGTTACCGCGTACCTCGTTCCGATCGTGACGAGCTTCACGATCGACTACGTGCTCCTTCCCTATGCGGAGGAGGGCTATCAGGCGGGCAAGCTGGCAATGCCTCAGTTTATAATGAACTGGATCGAGTCCGTCGGCGGCAGGGAATTCCTTATTAAGCACCTGTACGTAATGGCGCTCGCGCTCGTATTCATGACCGCAATAAACGCGTTCTCGACCTACCTTCGCCGCAGCTACATAGCCTACGCCGGCGAGGGCATATCGAAGAACCTCAGGGACGATCTTTACGGGCATCTTGCGAACCTTCCCTTCGACTATCACAAGCACGTTTCCACGGGCGACCTCGTGCAGAGGTGCACTTCGGACGTCGATACTGTAAGAAGGTTCATTCAGAACGAGCTGCTCGAAATAATAAGGACGGTGCTGATGGTCGTCATTGCGGCGGTCATAATGCTCGGCATCGATCCCAAGCTCACGCTGTGGTCGGTCATACTCATGCCGATACTCGCGCTGTCGTCCTTCGTCTACTTCAAGGCGGTCAAGACGAGCTTCGGCGAGGCGGACGAATCCGAGGGCAAGCTCTCTGCCGCCATTCAGGAGAACCTGACCGGCGTGAGAGTCGTCAGGGCGTTCGGCCAGCAGAAGCGCGAGCTCGATAATTTCACCGAGAAGAACGCCGATTACAGGAAGAAGAACCTCAAGCTGACCTATCTCATGGCCTATTACTGGAGCGCGTCCGACGCCGTCGGCTACCTTCAGATACTCATTTCGCTCTGCGTCGGCGTGTATTTCACCATCAAGGGCAGGATCTCCGTCGGCGAAATGCTGGTGTTCGTTTCGTACACCTCCATGCTCACGTGGCCCGTCCGTCAGCTCGGCCGCATACTTGCCGACCTCGGCAAGGCTTCCGTTTCCCTCGGGCGTATCGACGAGATACTCTCCGCACCCCTTGAGACGGAGCCCGGCCGCGCGCTCACCCCGAAGATAGAGGGCAGCGTCGAGTTCCGCCACGTCGATTTCGGCTATGAAGACGGCACGGATCTCGTGCTGAAGGATATCAGCTTCAAGGCGAAGAAGGGCGAGACGGTCGCCATACTCGGCTCCACGGGCAGCGGCAAGTCCAGCCTCGTGCAGCTGCTGCAGAGGCTCTACACCTGCAATTCGGGCGAGATACTGATAGACGGCGTAAACATCAACGATATCGAGCGCCATCATCTGAGGCGCAGCATCGGCATAGTCCTTCAGGAGCCGTTCCTATATTCGAGGACGATACTCGAGAACATCAGGATAGTCGATCCCGAAGCCTCCGAGGAGCGCGTGTTCGAAGCCGCGAGGATAGCCGCCATACACGACGTCGTACAGGGCTTTGAGAAGGGCTACGACACGGTCGTGGGCGAGAGGGGCGTCACCCTTTCGGGCGGGCAGAAGCAGCGCGTGGCGATCGCCAGGATGCTCATGCAGGACGCTCCCATAATCATACTCGACGACTCGATGAGCGCCGTCGATACCGAGACGGACGCCGCCATAAGGGACGCTCTGAACGGCAGAAGGGACAGCTGCACCACGTTCATAATCTCGCACCGCATTACGACGCTCTGCCGCGCGGACAAGATACTCGTTCTCGAGCACGGCAGGCTCGTTCAGCAGGGCACCCACGATGAGCTTATCAGGCAGGACGGCCTTTATAAGCGCATCGCGGACATCCAGAACATGCTGGAGGATGAATTCACCGAAGAGGGAGGTGAAGCGTAATGGAAGATGAAATGACCACTTCCGCACTCGAAGAGAAGGAGTTCGACCAAAAAGTCGATTTCAACATCTGGAAGAGGCTTATAAAATACGCCCTCCGTTCGAAGGGCACTCTCATATTCGTCATAGCGGCGAACATACTCGTCGCCGCGGTCGACATAATGTATCCGCTGCTTTCCCGCTACGCGATAGACAACATAATCGCGGGCTCGCATACCGAAAGGATACTTCCCTTCGCGATAGTCTACGCGGTGCTCATCGTCATACAGGGCCTCGGCGTTATGGGCTTTATAAAGGGCTCCGGAAGGATGGAGATGAACATCGCCTACGACATAAGGCAGGACGCCTTCAAGAAGCTCCAGGAGCTTCCGTTCTCCTACTACGATAAGACGGCCGTCGGCTACATAATGGCGCGCATGGTCAGCGATATCGGCAGGCTGAGCGAGCTCATCGCATGGAGCGTAGTCGACATACTCTGGTCGGGCGCTTACGTTGTGGGCATCATCATAATAATGCTCACGCTCAACTGGAAGCTCGCGCTGATGGTTATAGTCGTGATGCCGCCTCTTGCCGTTATCTGCGTCTACTTCCAGAAGAAGATACTGAAGCACTACCGCGACGTCAGGAAGCAGAACTCCAAGATCACGGGCGCTCTCAACGAGGGCATAATGGGCGCCGTCACCACGAAGACGCTCGTCCGCGAGGAGAAGAACACCGAGGAATTCAGAGCCGAGACGGGCAGGATGCGCAAGTCCGCCATAAGGGCGGCGGTGCTCTCCGCCATGTTCACCCCGATAGTCATGTGCCTCGGCGCGATAGGCACTGGCCTCGCGCTGTACGCGGGCGGCATGAGCGTCGCGGGGAAGCTTGCGATAATCGGCGTCATAACCGTCGGCACGCTCAGCACCTTCATATCGTACTCAACGGGCATATTCGATCCCATCCAGCAGCTTGCGGGCATATTCGCCGAGATGCAGAGCGCCCAGGCGAGCGCCGAGCGCGTCATCTCGCTCGTCGACACCCCCTGCGAGATCGTCGATTCGGACGAGGTCGTCAAAAAGTACGGCGACAGCTTCTATCCCAAGCGCGAGAATTGGGAGGACATAAAGGGCGACGTGAAGTTCGAGGACGTCAGCTTCGCCTATAAGGAGGGCGAAAAGGTGCTCTCCCACTTCGATCTTGAAGTCAAGGCCGGCCAGACCATAGCCCTCGTTGGCGAAACGGGCGCCGGCAAGAGCACGATCGTCAACCTCGTCTGCCGCTTCTACGAGCCGACCGAGGGCCGCATACTGATCGACGGCGTCGATTACCGCGAGCGCAGTCAGCTCTGGCTGCAGGACAGGCTGGGCTACGTGCTCCAGCAGCCGCATCTGTTCTCCACCACGATCAAGGAGAACATCCGCTACGGCAGGCCCGAAGCCACCGACGAGGAGGTCTGCGCGGCGGCAAGGCTCGTCCACGCCGAGGAGTTCATACTCAAGCAGGAGAAAGGCTACGATACCGAGGTGGGCGAGGGCGGCGCAAGGCTCTCCACCGGCCAGAAGCAGCTCATCTCCTTCGCAAGGGTAATACTCGCCGATCCGCGCATTTTCGTGCTCGACGAGGCCACGAGCTCCATCGATACCGAGACCGAGCAGCTTATCCAGCACGCGATAACAAAGGTGCTCGAGAACAGGACGAGCTTCATAGTCGCTCACCGTCTCTCGACGATCCGCTCCGCGGACAGGATACTCGTGATAAGGGATGGCAAGATCACCGAATCCGGCACGCATAGGGAGCTTCTGAAGCTTCGCGGCTACTATTACGATCTCTACACCACCCAGTTCAGAAAGGACGCGCTCTCCGATATACTGAACTGAAAAAGCAAATAAAAAGGACGCTTTGGAGAAGCCCGAAGCGTCCTTTTTTCGTTATCGTCAGAAGTTCCTCTCCTTGAGGATCACCGTAAGATCGATCGTCTCCTCGCCCCTCTGGACGGTGACGGTGATCTCGTCGCCGATCTTGAACTCGGCTATGCGGATGCGAAGCTCCGAAGCGCTTGTGACCGCCTGCCCGTTGACCATCGTAATTATATCGTTCACCTGGATGCCGGCCTCCTCCGCGGGGCTGCCCTCCATAACGGTCACTACCTGGGGATAGGTCTGTGTGGTGAGCATGTTGTAGCCGTAGGATACGGTCTTAGTGCTGACGCCGAGATACGGCCTGCCGGTGACGAAGCCGTGATCCATTATGTCCGTGATTATCGGAGTCGCAAGATCGATCGGGACCGCATAGCCGAGGCCCTCGATAATGGCGCCGCTCGAGGTGGTGCCGCTGCTCTTGGCGTTGACGATGCCGATCAGCGTGCCGTCCGCGCGGAAGAGCGCGCCGCCGGAGTTGCCGCTGTTGATGGCGGCGCTCGTCTGGATGAGCGTCATGCTCTGCCCGTCTATGGTGATCTCGCGGTCAAGGCCGCTGATTATGCCGTCCGTAACGGTGTTGGAAAGCTCGCCCAAAGCGTTGCCGATGACGTAAACGTCCTCGCCTATAAGCAGATCGTTCGAGGAGCCGAGCGTCGCGTAGGGGAACTTGACGTTGTCCAGATCGATCTTCACGACCGCGATATCGGTAACGAAGTCGTTGCCTATGAGCCTCGCCTTGTACTGCGTGCCGTCGTTGAGGAACACGTATATGTTCGCCGCGCCCTCCACGACGTGATTGCAGGTGACGATGTACCCGTCTTCGGTAATGAGCACGCCCGAGCCGCTTCCGGCATAGACGTCCTCGGAGCCGTTCATCATCGTGATGTCGATGCTGACGACGGTCTCAACGGCCTTTTTCAGCATCTCGGTCTTCGGGGTGTTGTGATCGACCTGCGTCCCGCTGTGATCGAGCTTGGAGGAGGAGGTCGGATCCGGCGTGACGGGGACGGAGGTGGGATCCGTCTCGGTATTGCCGGGAGCCTGAGTTACGGCCTCGGTGGGGAGCGCCGCATTCTGCCCGCTCCTTGAGAACAGGGAGGAGCCTCCCATCCACATTATAAAGCCGACGGCGAGCGCGGCCAGTATAAGCACTATCAGCAGGCAGGCGACGAGCGGGCCCGCGGGCATCCTGAATCTTTCGTTGTCCATTCGTATCTTCCTTTCCTTATGAAGCAAAACGCGCCTCGTATTTGTTTGATAATATTATAGTCTTTTTTTTTGCAAATGCAATGCCCTCATTGTGAAACAGAAGGCACAAACGATCCCGAAAAACGGCAGACCGATGTCATTCAAGTCAATTTGTGGCTAATTCTTGTCAAGTTGCCGAATCGGTTGAATAATCCCGCAAGCTGGGTTATAATGGGTAAAAAGGAGGACTCGGTATGGGAACGAATCAATTGATACTCATATGCGACGATCAGCATATAATCCACGAAACGCTCGGCGCTTACCTTGCGAACGAGGGCTTTGATACCGTCTCCGCATACGACGGGGAGCAGGCCATCGCCATGTTCAATTCGAAAAAGCCCGATCTTATCATACTGGATATAATGATGCCGAAGAAGAACGGCATGGACGTCTGCCGTGAGATAAGGCAGACGAGCCATACCCCCATAATCATGCTCACCGCCAAATCCGAGGAGATCGACCGCGTGCTCGGCCTTGAGCTCGGCGCGGACGATTACATCATAAAGCCCTTCAGCTCCCGCGAGGTCGTGGCGAGGGTAAAGGCCGTGCTCCGCAGATTCAGCCAGCAGCAGGAGGAGCCCACCCAGGTAATAAGGTACGGCGGCCTTGAGATCAACATCAACAATTACGACGTCCGTCTCGACGGCGAAAGGCTCCCGCTCACCCCGAAGGAGGTGGAGATATTCCAGCTGCTCGCCTCGCATCCCGGCAAGGTCTATTCAAGGGAGAAGATACTCTCGCTCGTCTGGGGCTACGATTATTTCGGCGATACGAGGGCCGTCGACACGCAGATAAAGCGCATCAGGCAGAAGCTCCCTCAGGAGGACGTCGGCTGGGCGATAAAGACGGTCTACGGCGTAGGCTACCGCTTCGAGGTTTACAACGGCGATGAAGAACAGTAAAACGGGCGCGGAACGCCCCGAAAACGGAAAGAACGCAAGCCTCAATTCCTCCATGCTCGCGATGTTTCTATCGGCGCTGGTGGTCTGTATCCTGCTTACGATAATCCTGTTTTCGCTGATGGGCAAGCCCGTTTACAAGAGGATGGTATCAAGGGAGATGCTTCCCCAGGCAAGGTCCATCGCTGAGGGCGCCCTCAAAAGGATCGAGGGCAATATCTCCGAGGACGCCTTCCGCTTCATGATGAATTCGTCCGACGCCGCAGTCGTCGTGCTCGACGATCAGAAGAACCCGTACGCGCTCTCCGAAAAGCGCGACGGAAAGGAAGGCGGGCTCCCCGGCAGGCCGGACGACGGGCACCTTTCCCCGCAGGATAACGAACCGCCGATAGATCCCGAAGGGAATATCGGCAGCAAATTCGACGAGTACCTCAACGCCTGCCGCGCGCTCTATGAAAGGGTCGCCTCGGAGAACGGCGACGGATATATAGGCAACGATCCGAAGCTCGGCGCGATAGCCGCAGTGCCCATAATCGACGGCGAATCGAATATAAGGGGCGCCGTGTTCATGATAAAGCCCATGCACGACGTCACGGAGACCTCGAAGAGTCTTCTCGTAGTGCTTGTGATAAGCTCGCTCATCGCCGCGATAGTCATGATCGCGCCGATATATCTGCTTTCAAGAAAGCTGACGAAGCCCCTGAAAAACCTCACGAGCGCGGCGGCGCAGCTCTCCGCGGGCAACTATTCCGAAAGAGCGAAAGTCGAGGGCTCCATGGAGGTCTGCGAGCTTGGCGAGACTTTCAACTTGCTTGCTGACAATCTGCAGGCGAACATTGGCGAACTCACCGTCGAAAGGAACCGTCTGAGGGCCATACTGGACGGCCTCGGCGAGGGCATAATCGCATTCGATACCGAGGGCGGCGTCACGCAGTACAACAGCTCCGCGGTAAGGCTCATGGGCGGCAGCGAAGGCGGGGATATCCGCGGGCTCCATTGCTTCGCGGAGGTCTGCGATATGGCAAGAAAGGCCATGTCCGAAAAGAACGGCGTCGTCGAAGTGAAAAAATGCGGCGAGCGCGCAATAAGGGTAAGCCTCGCCTCGATCGAGGAAGAGAACGGCCAGGTGGCGGGCGCGGTCGCGCTGCTCATGGATATCACCGAAGCGGAGCGCCTTGAACAGACGCGGCGCGATTACGTCGCGAACGTCAGCCACGAGCTCAGGACGCCGCTCGCCTCCATACGCGGCATAGCCGATATGCTAAACGACGGCCTCGTCAAAAACGAAACCGACAAGGCGCGCTACTACGGCTATATGCTGAAGGAGAGCATGAGGCTCTCCACGCTGATAAACGACCTGCTGGAGCTTTCGAGGCTCCAGAGCGGCGGCGTCGCGCTGAAGCTCACGAGGGTCGAGCTCGGCGATCTGATCGCGGACGTCGTCGACAGGACGAGGGAGCCCGCGGCGGAACGCGGCATGAGCGTCGTTTCGCTCGTTCCCGAGGGCAAATTCTACGCCAACAGCAATCCCGACAGGATGGAGCAGGTGTTGATCTCCCTGTTCGACAACGCCGTCAAGCACGGAAGCGAGGGCGGAAGCATCGAGGTCGGTATCGCGGACTGCGGCGACAGGTGGGAGATCTCCGTAAGGAACCCCGCCGAGATCGAAAAGAAGGATCTCGAGCATATCTTCGAACGCTTCTACAAGGCCGATATCGCCCACACAGGCGAGGGCACCGGCCTCGGCCTTGCAATAACGGAGGAGGTGCTTCGCCTAATGGGCGAGACAATCCGCGTAAAGTACGAAAACGGCGTGATATGCTTCACCTTCACCGCCGCAAAATACACGGGCGGCACGAAAAAATAAAGGCACGATCAATAAAAGACAACCGGATGCGCTCCCGCGTCCGGCTTGCCTTTTTTTATTCGTGTGATATAATGATCGGGAAAAAAAGGAAGGGAGGTACGATATGTCATACTGCTTCGAGTGCCCCGTCATGTGCGGCGCGGATCGTGAAAACGGCGAGGTCGGCGTATGCTGCGCGGGCGGCTGTTCGTTCGTCGCGCGGGCGGCAAGGCATTATTATGAGGAACCTCCCATCTCCGGCACGCGGGGAAGCGGCGCGATATTCTTCACCGGCTGCAATATGCGCTGCGTATTCTGCCAGAACCACGAGATAAGCCGCGGCTTGCCCGAGGATACCGCTTCGGCAAGGCCCGTCGATGCGGAGAGCCTCTGCGATACCATGCTCAGGCTGCAGGAGCTCGGAGCGCACAACATAAACCTCGTCACGCCCACGCCCCACGTAAGGCTCATAGAACGCGCCCTGCCGCTTGCCAAGGCAAGGGGGCTCGTTATCCCGATAGTCTGCAACACGAACGGCTACGAGCGCGTGGAGACGCTTAAACGCCTCGAAGGCCTTATAGATATCTACCTGCCCGATCTCAAATACGTTTCGCCGAGGCTCGCCGAAAGGTACAGCGGCAGGAGCGATTATTTTGAGTTCGCGGGCCCCGCGATAAAGGAGATGCACCGCCAGGTCGGCTGTCTTGAGCTCGACGGGGAGGGCATGGCAAAACGCGGGCTGATAGTGCGCCATCTCGTACTGCCCTGCGCGGTCGACGAAACGAGGCGCGTGCTCGATTTCATAAAGGCCGAGCTTCCCTTGGAGACCTGCATTTCGCTCATGAGCCAGTACACGCCCATCCCGGGCATGAAGCGCCCGCTCGATCGAAGGCTCACCAAGGCCGAGTACAGAAGGGCGAAGGAGTACGCGGTCTCGCTCGGATTCACAAACGTCTTCGTTCAGGAGCTCTCCTCCGCAGAGAAGGAGTTCACGCCCGAGTTCGACGGTTATTTCGAATGAAACCAGAATCAAAATACCGGCGGTCCCGAATGACCGCCGGTATTCTTTTTACGCGCTCTTTTTTTCCTTCTCTTCTATCCTTGCGAGGAGCACCGTCATATCGTCGCGGCTGCCGCGCTTTTGCGCCTCTTCGAGCAGGGCGTGAGCGGAGATATCGGGATCGCCGTAGCCGAGCACGTTTTGCGTTATCGCCTTGACCAAGCCGCTTCCGAGAGCGTCCGAAACGCCGTCGGTCATCATTATCACCGTGTCGCCGGGCTTCAGCGCGATGCGCTTCGTGCCGCCGCCCGCGCTCTCGATAATGCCTATCGGAAGCGCCTCCGTATAGAGGGGGCAGACCTTTCCGCCGCGAAGCACGAAGCTTTTGGGCGCGCCGTTCTTGCAGAGCTTCGCCGTGCCGTCCCGAAGGTCGATCATAAGCGCGTCGAGCGTGGCGTACATGTCGGTGTTCGCCCGGCGGGACATCAGGTCGTTCACGCATTTGGCGGCCTCGCCAAGCTCAAATCCAACCGATATGAGGTCGGTCAAAAGCGCGAGCGCGGAACGGCTCTCGTTCGCGGCGTCGCTGCCCGAGCCCATGCCGTCGGAGAGCGCGAGCAGCGCGGCAGAGCCGAAGCTCAGCACGGAAAGGCTGTCGCCCGAGTCGCCGCCCTGATATTTCGCGCTTTTTGCGGAGCCGTATTCGAGCCGGTATTTCGTCCTGCCGACGGGCTCTATCCCGCTCAGCGCGCGCCTCAGCGTGCCCGATACGGCGAAGAGCAGACGCCCTACCTCGCCGCCGTAGACCCGCGCAAGCTCCGAAAGCACCTCGCAGAGCGAAGCCGCGCGTAGCTGAAGCCTGCCGTATTTCGTGTTGGAGGGCCTTGATTGAAGTACGCCCTCCGCGCCGCAGTAGAGCCTCGTCGGGACGGCGGCGAATATCCCGCCCGCCAAAGCCAGTTCGGCGAAGCCGAGCACGCCGACTCCGCCTATCAGGGCGCGGATCAGAGCGCCGACCCCGCAGAAGGCGGCAAGGCTCGTCCATTTGCCGAAAACACGCACCGAAGCCGCAACGAGCGTCATCCCCGCGAGCACGGAAACAAAATGCAGGTCGCCTCCCATTGCGAGAGCGCGCCCCGCGGCGACCGTCACCGAGAGCGCAACTGAAGCGGGCCCCAGCCTGTACGCCGCGAAAAGCGCGCATGCGCCCGCGAATATCATGGCGGGGCTTTGGCCGAAGAGGCGGAAGCTCCGCATGGAGAGCGTTATGAGGCCGAGCGTCGCCGCGAGAGTGAGAAGCTCCGTATCGGTCAGCTCCCGCCCCGAAACGAACGTGCGGAGCGCGTGCAGGCCGCATCCCATAACGACGGCGCCAAGCACCGAGACCGTCGCAGAGCCTATATAGAGCGGGAATGAACCCCTTTGAAATACCGCCGCCGCGGAAAGGAACAACGCCTCCGCGAAGAAGCCAGCAAGCAGGCGGTAGAGCTTGTGAAGGCCGCCCTTTTCGTTGACGAACCAGATGAAAACTCCGAGCAGGGCCGCAGATACCGCATAGCCGAAGGCTCCCGTTACAGCATAGCCGACGGCGGCTCCCAACGCGCCAAAGTAGGGATCCGCCCCCGAATACCAGCAGGCGAGCACGCAGGCCATTCCGAAGGGGGATATGCCCTCAAACGGAGCAAACGACGCCAACAGCAGAGATATAAGCGCGAGCGCGGAATCGAATATGAGGAGCGATAATGAAAAAGCCCGCTCCCTGGGCTTGGCTTTGGCGCCGGCTTTAACGGGCGTGACGGCGGCGCCTTCCGCAATCCTCTTTATCGAACCCTCCATTTTCGGCCTCCGTTTTTTTCCTAATATAAGGCGGGAAAAGGCTTTGCTTTGTCGCCGCGGGGGAGAGGATGCTGGTGAAAAATGCCGCAAACGCGCAAAGAAAAAACTTCGGCAAAAGTACCGAAGTTTCTCTTTCATTATAAAAGCCGTGCACCCACCCTTCGACAAGTCCGTCCCCGAGCGGTATTCCGACAGGCGGCTCCCGTCAGGCGAACCCGCGGCACACCGAACTATCCGCTTAATGCTGCTTCCGTCAGGACCTGACATGGTTCACGGCGCTCGATTGCACAGGACCCGACGATCAATACTCCTTATCGACTCCGGCCTCGCAAACGTCTGCCTCGGGGTGGGAATTAGACCCTGCTGCGGCGGATTGCAGGAAAAGGGCACCGCCAACTCCCCGTTTAGCACGGCAAAGAGCATTATAACCGATGGGAGCGATAATTGCAAGCTATATTTTCACAGACGTTTTCAAAATACGGGGAGTCACGCGTTCCTTCGGACGAGCCTTGAAACGAGCGCAAGCAACGCGCCCTCCGCAGCAAGCAGCGCGCAGAATACGAGCTTGCCCGAGGCCGCCGCGATAAGCTGCCCCTGCGGAGTGAATTTGGCAATGAGACCCAGCGCGGGGGAGAGCGAGCCGAGCTCCGCGAAGCACCCGCCCAGTATGGAGGTGACGAGCGCTATGAAGGGCGAGGCCATGTCGATCCTGCCGGAGCCGCCGACCTTGGCAAGCAGCAGGCAGAGCCCCGTCAGGCAGAGGGAATACGAAACGAGCCCGAGCGCCAATGGCAGGCTCCTTTCGGGGGCTATCGCAAAGGCGGGGACGGAGTAGATAAGGCAGAGCCCGAAGACCGCCGCGATATCGCTTGAGAAAGCGAGCGATCCGCCGTGACGGACGGAACACAGCCTTCCCGCAACGAGGCGCGACTCCCTTGCGCCGAACTGCTTTGTGAGCGTCAGCACGAGGAGCATCAATGCCAGCGCGGCGAAGCCCTCGTACCCGGGGAAGCCCTTTCCGAAAACCGCCCTGTCGGCCGACGAACCGCCGACCTCGACCACCCTGTACAGAGTGGGGGAACGGAATTCCATTTCGTATTCGTCGAAGCGGGAGATATCGTACCCCTCCGAAACGAGGGCGGCCTTTGCGCGAAGCTCCGCACGGAGGAGTATCATCTTGCCCGAAACGGTCTCGCGGATCATATCCGCGGAGACGGAGCCCGGCGCAGTCACTACCCTTATGAGCCCCGAAGCGTTGTCCCCGGCGACGCGGTCGTCGTAATCCGCGGGAATGACGATCAAAGCCTCCGCATTGCCCGCGGAGATCTCGTCCTCGGCCTCCGCAACGGAGGCGGGGAACAGGGCTTTTATACCCGGAGCCGAGGAAAGGGACTCCGTCAGCTTCTTCGAGTATTCGCCGCCGCACTCGTCCACAACGCAGACGTTCACCTCCGAAGCGGCGGAAGCAGTTACCGCCGCCCTTACGGCGAAGAGGCACAAAGCGAGTATCAGGAGCGAGAGCGGCATGAGCAGGGGCCTTCCTCCGAAGAGGACGGAAGCCTTCATGCAGGCAAGCGAAAACAGCTTTTTCATGCGCGCCTCCTTGCTCTCAGTATCAGAAGCGAGACGAAGGCAAGCGCGGCCGCCGCCGCGGCGTAAGGGATGAGCCTCGGCGCGAGATCCGCAAAGCTCCTGCCCATGGAGGCGTACTGCATGGAGCTTACGAGCATGTGGGGGAGCATTGCGCGCGAAAGCGGCGCGATCCATGCGGGCAGCAGGGAGAAGGGATAGAGCGCCCCGCCGACCGTGAGTATCAGCAGCATTATCAGATTGCCCGCCAGCTGGGAGGCGGAGGCCGTCCTGCATATCACGGAAACGAACAGGAACAGCGCGAACGAGAGATCGAACAGTATTATAAGCGTGGGTATCAGCACCGAAAGGCCGCCGATACCGAGTATAAGAAGCACCGCGGCGCAGGGTATCGCCGTCATTGCAAACGCCACGACGAGCTTTGAAAGCAGGGCTTCCGCAAAGCTTCCGCCCGCCGTTCGGTATCTTGCGATAAGCCCGGCCTCGGTCTCCTCGGAGACGGACCTCAGCACGCCGAGCGGTATGAACATGAGCAGCATGGAGAGTATGCTTGAAGCGAAGAAGAGCTTTGAGGTATCGAAGCCCTTTTTATAGACTCCCGCGAGCTCGAAAAAATCGAGCCTGCCGAGCGCGTCCTCAAGGGCGGCGGTGGAGTATTCGTAATAGACCTCCTCCATGCGCTCGCCGTCAAGCTCGCCGTACTTTACGCGCGCGGCGGCGTAATGCGCGCGCTGGTTCTCCTCCAGTATGCCGACAAGCGAAGTGAACGCCGTCTTCACCATGGCGGCCTCCTGCGGCATATCCCTGTTCAGCGCGATCAAAACGTCCGTATCGCGCATATCGTAAAGGTCGTAGAAAAAGTCCTTCGGTATGGTCACGACGGCCGCGCAGCCGAGCTTTGTCAGCTCCTCGTCGGTGCGGCCCTCCGCCCTTATTACGGAATCGAAAAGGGAGATCCCGTCGAGCTGAGTCGTCACCATGCGGCTCATAATGGTCTGATCCTCGTCGCGGACGGCGATATCGAACGGTCTTAGCATATCGTCCGCCGAGGCAAGCGTGCGCATACCGAAAAACATTATAAAGATCAGCAGGACGGGCAGCGCCAAAAAGACGATCGAGCGCACGCCCCCGCCGGTCAAAAGCCTTATGTCCTTTTTCAGACAGGCCGCGAATCTCATTTGAGCCTGCCCTCCGTGAGCGTCAGTATCCTCGTGCAGACGCCGGAAAGGTCTTCGTCTATGTGACTTATCATGACGACGGCCGCGCCATCGTCGCGAAGCCTCTTTATGATGCCGAGCATCACAGCGGCGGATTCCGCGTCCGCGCCGACGGTCGGCTCGTCGAGCAGGAGGAGCTTCGGCGTTATGACGAGCGCGGCGGCCATGTTGAGCCTGCGCTTCATGCCGCCGGAATAGGTCTCCACGCGGCTGTTCGCCTTCTCCTCAAGCTTCATCAGGGCCAGGAGCTCGTTTATCCTTTCCCTCTTGCGCTTTCCCGTCACGCCGTAGACCTCCGCCCAGAATTCGAGGTTCTGCCTGCCGGTAAGGCCGGGGTAGAGCGCGATATCCTGCGGGACGTAGCAGAGGCCCGCCTCGATCGAATCGGAGGCCGTCCGAACGCCGGAATCGGGCTTCAGGATACCCGCCATTATCTTGACGAGCGTGGATTTGCCCGCGCCGTTCCTGCCGCGAATGCCGAGGGCCTCGCCCGCATGCACTTCGACCGAAACGGAATCGAGCACCCTTTCGGAGCCGAGATCCACCATTATGTCCTTAAGGCTCAAAACTGTATCGTTCATAGCAAAAAAGAATGAGCCGATCCCCCGACATAGGGGGATCGGCCGCGGTCGTATCAGAATCCCATGAGCAGGCTGCTCAGTATGTTGCCGAGCTGTCTGGTCATGTTGCCGAATATCTCCTCGATCTCCTCCACGGACTTGCCGTCAAGGCTCGTCGGGGCGACGTTCTTGGGCGTTTCAACGCCGTCTCCCTCGGTAACGAGGGCTTTAAGGGTGACCTTGCTCACGCCGTTGACGTGGATGAGGGTGCCCCTCTCGCCGACGTTAAGCACCAGAACGTGATCGTAGCCTTCGCCGCTCCTGGTCACGTTAAGTGTGGCGAGCTCGGTGTCGGTATAGAGGACGTTCGCAGTACCGGCAAGCGTGCCGAGGGCCGAGACCTGCTTCCTGTCGAAATCGAAATTGACCGTGAAATCGACGGGACGGTAGTAATAGTCGCTCTCATCGTAGATCTCCTTGAGAACGACGGAGCCCTTGATGCGGTTTTTGTCGGAAATATCGAACCTTGCGTCGGCATAGGCCGCGGCGCCTTCCTCGTTAAGGAGGGTAACGTAAGCCCTTGCCTCCTTGTCGGTCTTGAGCGTATCGATGAATGCGCAGCCGTCATTCGGGGTGATGAAACGGTGGGAAACGGGATTCATGCCGTCAAGACAGATCTGGATGCTGAACTTCATCTCGGCAAGCTCCTTTGCGATCTCGGGAGCCTTTTCCCTCAGGAACTCGGGGAACGTGGCGGGAAGCTCGGGAGCGGAAGCGTCGGGCGTTTCTTCGTACCAGCCGCCATCGGAGCTTGAGGCCTTGGGAGCGCTGTAGCTGTTTTTGATCGTGTCGTAAAGCTTCGCGATCCTTCCCCCGAGATAGCAGTTATCCTTCGCAAGATAATCGGCGACGGCCTTGATCGTCTTCTCGAACTCCGCCTCGGAGGGGGTAATGGTGTAGCTGTCGACCTTCATCGTCTTTTCGTCGCGGAAGAGGGAGATCTCGACGTTCTTTTCGATGTCGGTGTTCTCCTTGGTGGAGATCCTGCCGATTATGGCAAGGAGCTCCATGACCTCCTTGCGGGTCTTCGCCTCGTCAAGGGGAGTAAGATCGAGATCGAGCGCGCCTGCGGCCTCCGCATCCTGACCTTCGGTGAGCAGCTTCTTGAGAGCGGCCATGGTCATCGTGTAGTAATGCTCGTCGAGCTGGGGCAGATACAGGCCGACGGAATCCTCGTTCATGAAGACGTTTCCGCCGAGCATCTTGTTGCCCTTGTAGATCAGGCCGAGATCCAGATAGGTATGATCCTGAGCGCGGCCGTCCACCTCGAGATCGAGGGAGACGTTTTCAAGGAGCATTTTGATAACGCTGAGCTCGCTGAAAAGGCCGGCGTCGGGAGCGTCAATGCCGACGGTCACGTTCGCCTTGGCCTTTATCGAAGAGCCCTGCTTAACGACGGGCGCTTTGAATGCGGCGTTGAGAGCGTGCTCCGTAAGATCCTTCTCGGCGAGGGCAAGCTTCAGCCTGGAGGCGGGAAGGAACTTCTTATACAGCCCCGTGAAGTAAACGAGGGCGCAGGCGGCAAGCAGTACGGCGAGCACTATGGCTATCACTGCGCCGGCCTTCACGCCGCGTTTGGACTTCTTTTCGGGGGCTGCAGCCGCGGGTGCAGCAGCAGGAGCAGCGGGAGCAGCGGGAGCGGCGGGAGCAGCAGCGGGAGCGTTCGGCTGGCCCACGGAGTTTCCGCAGTCCGGGCAGAACTTCATTTTGTCTTCAAGCTGCTTTCCGCAGTTGGGACAGTATTTCATGTTAGCATCTCCTTTACAGATTCGTTCGGTATTATTATAAGAAATCTTCGGCGCGTTGTCAATTTGCGCTCGGTAAATAATATGTAAAATCCCCTCCCGTTTAGGAAGCGGGAGGGGAAGCCGGCGCATTCGCTTATGCCATACGGTCTTTATCAGTCGGCGTAGGGGATCTCCATCAGGTCGTCCTGATTGACGCCGCCGATGTAATAGCCGTATTCGGTGTCGGTGTTCACGTACTCGAAGTCGATGACGACGACCGTGCCGTCTGAGAGAGCCGCCTTGACCCAGGTCTCGAGATCGGAGAAGAGGGGCTTCACCGTGTCGCCGGGAAGGACGGTCACTTCATCGCCGCGCTCGCCGTTCTCGTCGATAAGATGAGCCTTGAACTCCACCGTGACCTTGCGGGGCTCGAGCCAGTCGGAGACGAAATTGAATTCCTCTGAGACGGGCTTGAAGCCTTCGTCCGTAACGGTGTAATAGCCCAGGACCTCCGTCGTGCCGAGCAGATCGGTGCGGAGGAACATGAGCATGCCGTGTTCGTCAAGCGGCTCGATATCGTAGATACTGCTGCCGCCCTTTTCGAACTCTTCGACCTTGGTGCGGTCGGCGTTCACGCGCAGGGCGACCGTATCGTAATCGCTGCTTTCAGAACCGATGCAGACCAGCACCTCGCACCTTTCGTCCCCGGGATCGCAGTCGGTCACGAAGGCGACTCCGTAATAACAGGCGCCGCTGAAATCACGGTGATACTCAACGCCGTTCCCGAGCCTGATGCTAATGGTGTAAGCCGTGTCGTATTCCTGCTCCTCGGCGGTGAAAAGTATCACGTCGGCAAGGCCGTCGCCGTCGATATCGAAGCGGGCCTCCTCACCGGGAGTGAGCTCGGCAAAGCGGTCGATCTCCTCCGTCGGCTCCTCGGTGGGAACTTCGGTGGGTTCCTCCGTGGGCTCTTCGGTGGGGGCTGCGGTGGGGGCCTCGGTTACGGCCTCGGTGGGCTCGGCGGTGGGCTCGGCGGGAGCGGGCTTCTTACCGCATGCGGCGAAGACCGAAACAAGCATTATCAAAGCGGCGAGGAAAGCCGCGGCTTTGATCTTTTTATTCATATCGATTTCCTCTTTTTTTAATAATTTGCCTTGCGGCACGCATAAGATAACACCCGCCGAATCTTTTGTCAAGTGCTTCGGGAGCATTGCAAAAATTATATTGCGGTGGTATAATATTCCCATGGAAAACAATAATAAAAACAGAATGAAAGGCACTGAGCGCCTTCGCGTGGTTCTTTCCCTCGCGGTGCTCGTTATCGCCCTCGCGGCGTACGCCGTCTGGGTGCTCAAGGGGAACGAAGTCACCGTCGCGGGTTCAATTGCCGCCTCGCTTTCGCTGGGGCTGTTCGCGCTCTCGCTCGTGCTCATGATCCCCGCCGCGATACGCTTCTTCAAGGGTGAGGAAACGGAAGCCGTCCACGCAGTGGGCGAAAGGAGCGGCAGGCTCTCGAAGCTGCATCCGGTCATAAGTGTGATGCTGACCGTGCTCCTTGCAAGGGTCGTGCTTTACATACTGGCCTACATACTGGGCATGCTGCTCGCCGATCATCAGGGCTCGATATTCAGCACTATGCAGAGGATCTGGCTCAAGATGGATACCGACGCGCCGCATTACATCAGCATCGCCGAGAACGGCTATACGCGGGTATACCCGCAGATGTACACCATCGTTTTCCCGCCGCTCTATCCGGTGCTGATCCATTACTGCAATTACGTTTTCGGGAACAGCTTCGTTTCCGCAATGATGATAAACACGGTCTGCTCCCTGGGGGCCGCGGCCGTCATTTACGAGCTCGCGCTCTGCGACATGGGCAGAAGGGCCGCGAAAACGGCGGTGCTCTTCACGTTCGCGCTTCCCGGAGCTATATTCATGGCCGCTCCCATGAGCGAGGCGCTGTTCATACTCCTTTGCGGCGCGTCCCTGCTCGCGATGAGGAAAAAGAAATTCTGGCTCGCAGGCCTGTTCGGAGGCCTCGCCTCGTGCACGCGCACTTTGGGCGTTATTCTGATAGTCCCCTTTGCGGCGGAGGCGATCGCTTACGCCGTCTCGCGCTTCCGCGAAAAGGGGAAGGAGCGCTTCGCGTGGACGATCGTGAAGCTCTGCGCATGCGCGCTCATGATACTGCTTGGCACCTTCTTCTATCTGCTGATCAACAAGCTCGTCTGGGGCGATTGGTTCAAATTCCTCGAGTTCCAGCGTGAGATCTGGTATCAGCGCTTCGGCCCGTTCTACGGCACCGTCGCCACGCAGACGAACATGCTGTTCAAGTCCTTCACCGAAACGGAGGATATTATCGGCCTGTGGCTGCCGAATCTGCTCTTCATATTCGGCGCGCTGACGGTGCTGATATTCTCGGCGAGGACGCTACGCACCTCGTACTCCCTGTACTTCGCGGCGTATCTGTTCGTCGCCTGCGGAGCCACGTGGCTGCTCTCCGCGCCGAGGTACATAAGCGCGCTCACGGTGCTCCCGATAGCTCTTGCGCATCTTTGCGGCAGCAGGGACGACGGGCTCGCCCTTTCAAGGGCAAGGGCGAAGACATGGATAGTCGCCGTGACGCTGATCGTCTCGCAGATCGCGTATCTCGTGATGTACATACTCAAATACAGCATCTATTGATAAGGGAGAAGCATGCAGATACTTTTGAATTACGGATACTACTATTCGGAAAGGGGCCTTACGGGCTCCTATTCGCTTTTGCTGCTTGCCGCGCTCGGCGTGATGGTGCTGGGCCTTATCGCAAGCGCAAGGGTGCAGTCGGTATTCAACAAATACTCGCAGATGGATTCCTCCTGCGGGATGACCGCATCCGCGATCGCCGACCGTATACTGAGGGCCAACGGAAGCAGCGTCAGAGTCGCCTCCGTTTCGGGCTCCCTGACGGATAACTACAATCCCAAGACCGGGTGCGTTTCGCTAAGCCAAACGGTGTATTCCTCTTCGAGCATAGCCGCGATAGCCGTCGCCGCGCACGAATGCGGGCACGTCATGCAGTACGAAAAGGGCTACCGCCCGATCGAGATACGCAACTCGATACTTCCCGTGGCGAATATCGGAGCGAGGTTCTCGTACCTGCTCGTGATACTCGGCCTCTTCATGGGTGCGCTCGGTCACACTGTCAGCATGATAGGCGTGGGGCTGTTCGGGTTCGCGCTCGTGTTCCAGCTGCTGACGCTCCCCGTCGAGCTCGACGCTTCAAGGCGCGCGCTCGATATGCTCGCCGCCGAGGGCTTCATAACGGGCGGGGAGGAGGAGAACGCCGCAAGGAAGGTATTGAGGGCCGCCGCTTTCACCTACGTCGTGGCAGTGCTCTCCTCCGCGATATCCTTCCTGAGGCTTCTCGCCATAGCGAATTCCAACAGAAGGAACTGAAGATCGTTCGGAGCATAAAAAAGCTGTCTTCCATGCGGAAGACAGCTTTTTAATACGATTATCTGCTTAGTCCGTGAATATCCTGTACGCGCAGTAGAACACGGTGCGCCAGTAGGTCGACTCGTACGTGCGGAACACGATCTGGCCCTCGTTGGAGGAGGCGTCGACCATCATTCCGTCGCCTGCGGCGATCGCCACGTGGCCTGAATAGGTGCCCATCTTGAATACGATGACGTCGCCCTTTCTGATGTTGCTCATGCTGTTAATGCGCTGATACCTCGTCGTGAAGCGCCACTGATACGAGGTCATATAGCTCTGCTGGACGCCCGCCTGGTTGAGGCACCAGTAGACGAAGCCGGAGCAGTCGAAGGAGTTCGGGCCCTTTGCGCCCCTCACGTAAGGACAGCCGAGCTTGCTCTTGGCAATGCGGACGAACCTGTTGATCCTGTCCTCCGTGGTCGGGCCGGGCACGGCCGTGGGCTTCGGCGTTGCGGTGGCGGTGGGCTTCGGAGTCCTCGTAGGCTTCGGAGTGGGCGTGGGCGTAGCCGTCGGAACGGCGGTGGGCTTCGGCGTCTTCGTCGGCTTCGGAGTGGGAGCCGCGGTGGTCCCGGGCCTGGGCGTTGCCGTGGGCCTCGGCGTCCTCGTGGGCTTGGGCTTCGGCGTGGGCGTAGCCGTCGGAACGGCGGTGGGCTTCGGCGTCTTCGTCGGCTTCGGAGTGGGCTTCGGCGTGGGCGAGGGAGTGGGAGTGCTGCTGGTGGGCCTGTCGGCTCTCACCGCGTCTTCGGAATTCAGCATTTCGAGCGTATGCTTGCCTACGATACCGTCCGCCTCTATGCCGTTCGCCCTCTGGAAGGCCATGACTGCGGCTTCGGTCTTGGCGCCGAAATAACCTGTGACCTCGCTCCTCGTCATATAGTTGAGCTTGTACAGGCGTTCCTGCACCATTATTACGTCGTGACCGCTCATGGTCAGTTCTATCTTATTGTATTTGGCGTTCGCGCTCATAAGCGCCTCGCGCGTGGCAGGGCCGATATGACCGTCGACGATTATCGCGTTGCGCTCCTGGAAGCGCTTGACGGCCTTGAGCGTGATGGAGCCGTATATGCCGTTGGGCTTCGTTGCAAGATAACCCAGCTCGACGAGCCTCTCCTGATACATGAGCACGTCCTCGCCCTCGGATCCGACGTAGAGGGAGAAGGGGACGGGATCCTCGCTGTACAGGCATTCCTTCGTCTGACTGCCGACCATACCGTCGACCTCAAGCTCGTTCTTCTCCTGGAAGAGGAGTATGGCGGCCTCGGTCTCGTCGTCGAACACGCCGGTGATGTTCTTCAAATAATCGAGCTCGTAAAGACGCTTCTGCATCTCGGTGATGTCCGTGCCCTCGTCTCCCTTGCTCGCCATGTAGATCTTGGCGGAGCCCGACATCAGGAGGGAGAAGTCCGTCTGCGTGATCTCGCCCGTGATGGGCAGGCCGTTTCGCCTCTGGAACTGGCGGACGGCTTCGCTTGTGATGGTGCCGAAGTAATTGGTCGGCTCATCGTAATCCATATAGTTCAGCTCCATCAGTCGGAGCTGGATATCGATGACTATGTCGTTCCTGTCGCCCTTCTTGATCTGAAGGGGAACGGGAGTGGGAGTGGGCTCCGGAGTGGGCTCCGGCGTGGGAGTGGCGGTGGGAGTCGGAGTCGGAACGGTGGTGGGCACCTCGACCGAATGCTCGGTGGCCTGCGCCTCCGCCTTTGCAACACGGTTCCTTTCGATCGCGTCGGCTATCCTGGGAACGAAAACGGCAAGGAGCACAGCGAATACGACCACGGCGGCCGCGCCGATGCAGAACGAAATATAGTGCCTGCGCACGAATTTCACAGCGGTCGAAAATCTGCAGGCTATGCCGTCGAAAAGATCGCCGAAGAAGGCCTTGACCTTGTCCGTAAACTTCAACTCCTTTCACCTCCGTTCTCAAAAAATACTAACGTATTATAACACACAATTTGTTAATAGCAAATAAATAAAAAATGGCAATTTCGTTAAAAAAGGGGTTTTTTACCCCTCTTTTAATATATAATGCTCAAAAAATGCAATATTTTATTGTATTTCCGGGTTAACTCCGTTAACTGCGCAAAGAAAATTACTGTGTAAATAAATTACAAAAGCCCTAAAATACGGAGGCCGTCAGCCCTCCTGATCGGGCGAAACGGGCTTTTTGCTGTTCTTTCCCTTGTGGTTGAATCGGGCCTGCGCCTCGCCGATCTGCCCCTTTACGATGAGCTCCGCGGCGGAGGCTGCGTCCTTCAGCGAAGCGAGCACGAGGGGCTTCTCCTCCTCGGAGAACGGGCCGAGCACGTGGCCTACCATGCCGTGCTCTGCCGAGCCGATGCCCACTCTCACCCTGGGGAAATCGTCGAAGCCGAGCTGATAGACGATGCTCTTCATGCCGTTATGAGTGCCCGCGCTGCCCTTGTCCCTTATCCTCAGCGTGCCCGTGGGGATATCCGCGTCGTCGTAGATAACGAGCAGGCGGTCGGGGGAGACCTTGTACCAATTGACGAGATCGCGCACCGCCCAGCCGGAATTGTTCATGAATGTGAGGGGCTTAGCAAGCACGACCTTCTCCGTTCCGATGCGGCCCTCGCCGTAGACGGATCTGAAATTATGGCGCGCGATATCTATATTGAACCTGTCGGCCAATATGTCAAGCGCCATAAAACCGGCGTTATGCCTTGTGTCTGCGTACTCACGCCCGGGGTTTCCCAGGCCCACGATCACGAACATACCGTCATACTCCTCGGGGCGGAACCTTACCTGCCCGCCGCCGTTTTTCTTAAACAGATCCTTGAAAAAACGAATGAGTCCCATAATAAAATTCGGACGGACGGCCGATATTTCTCGGCCGACCGTCCGACGTATCCTTTATCAGCCGAGGTACTCCTTGGGCTCCTCCTCGCCGTTGAGGACGCGCATAGCGCCCGCAGCGAGAGCGGAGAGCTCGCCTTCACCGGGATAGATGGAGACGGGAGCTATGAATTCGACGCGCTCCTTGATGTACTGGGAGAGCATCCTGCTGTAAGCCATGCCGCCGGTGATGATCACGGCGTCGACCTTGCCGGAGAGGACCGTCGCCATCATGCCGATGCACTTGGCGATGTTGTAGCCCATGGCCTCGTAGATGAGCTTGGCGTGCTCGTCGCCCGCGTCGACCATCTTCTCCACCTCGATGGCGGAGTTGGTGTTGAAGTGAGCCATGAAGCCGCCCTTGCCGGCGATGAGCTTATAGACCTCCTCGCGGGAATAGCCGCCGTCGTAGATGAGATCGGCAAGCAGCTTCGCGGGGATGGAGCCGCAGCGCTCGGGAGTGAAGGGGCCTTCGCCGGTGATAGCGTCGGTCACGTCGCAGATAACGCCCTTCCTGTGGGCCGCAACGGATATGCCGCCGCCGAGGTGCGCCACGACGAAGTTCTGCTCCTCATACTTGAGGCCGTTCAGCCTGCAGTGATAGCGGCAGACGGACTTCTGATTGAGGCAATGGAAAATGCAGTCGCGCTTGATTTGGGGAAGGCCGGTGATCTTGGCGATCTCGTCGCGCTCGTCGACGGTGACGGGGTCGACTATGAAGCTGGGCTTGCCGTAGGTATCGCCGAAGGCCCTCGCGATGACGCCGCCGAGCATGGAGGCGTGGCGCTGAGCGCTGGGCAGATTCTTAAGGTCGTCCATGAGCTTCTCGTTGATCGTGTAAACGCCGCTCTTGAGGGGCCTTACGATGCCGCCCCTGCCGACGAAGGCGTCCATATCGGAGAGCTTGAAGCCGTTCTCCTCGATGAGCTCCTCGACGAGCTGCATGCGCATATCCTTCTGATCGTGGATAGCCTCGAACTTGGAAAGCTCCTCCTGAGAGTGCCTGACGGTGCCCTCATAGAGCATATCGTACCCCTCGTAAACGCCGACCTTTGTGGAGGTCGAACCGGGGTTGATGGCAAGTACGCGGTACTTCTTTTCCATAAAAACATAACTCCTTTCGAAGATATTATTTTCAACACATTATTATACAGCATAGATGGGAAAGAGGCAAGTATATTCGGAGAAACGGATCAAATACGGGTGCTTCTTGACTTGAATAATGATTGACAAACACACAAGATCGTGATATGATAACAGTGTGAAAATTATTTTAGAAGGGAGACATGTAAACTGTTATGAAGTTACAGCGCACGATAAGGTTTAAATCGCCGGTATTTATTGCTGCGGCGCTTGCTTTTTGCATGGCAATTATCCCGGGATGCATCGGGCGTGAGAGCCCGAAGAACGACGTGTCTTCTCCTTCTCAGGCTGCGAACGGCACTCCGTTATCGACCGAACCGGAAAATACGGAACCGCCGTTCATAACGCAGGAACCGCAGATAGAATTTGAACTGATGTATCCGTCAGAGGTCCCGAACAAGCTTGCCATAACCTATCAATTGAATGACGTATTCAAGGGCCAGCCCTTGGACTACAAAGCGGACGTCGTGGTTTCGATAGACAATGCCGAATGGGTCTACCGCTCATTCCTCGAAGTTCAGAGGTATGACGGAAAAACATGGGACGAATGGTGGGATGCGGAGAATGAACTGAACCACAGAGCTATCGAGCTGAATGGACAGATTACTCTACTTCAATATGCGGGGGAAGATCCGGGCACGCTTCCCGATGAATTGGAGAAGCTCCAAGCGCAGCTTGAGGAAATGGATAAATACCTTAAAGAGATCGAAGGATCAAGGGAGCTGTTTATCATCAGAATGGAGCTTGCGGACTTTGCGGAAAAGGGGATCCCTCTTGAATATGTAAACGGAAAGATCTGCGGTCAGTTGTCCCGCAAGGAGATCAAGCTTCTCGAGAATTGCCGATGTAATTATCTCGTGATGTATAAGTACGAGACCTATCCGGACAATATGCTTTTTCCAAGTTGATATTATAAAAGGAGAAAAATGAAAAAGGTTAAAAGGTGCAATCACATATCACTTCATCCACACAGCTAAACTTGAAGGTATCTGTTGCATGGATTATTGAGTAAGCTGTCATATTATTTAAATACCAATTAATGGATTGCTTTTTGAAAAATGAGAAGCGGTCACGCTTCTCATTTTGGACTATTCGCTATTTCCCCTCCAGCGCGGATCTGCCGAGGGATCTTGCGTATTGGAATATGTACTGCTGTATGATGCCGGAATACTCTCCGAGGCCCGTTACGGCCTCGTACAGCTCGGCCTTTTTCGCCCTGTTCCCCTCGAAAAAGAGGGCCTTCATTGCGCGGTCGATCCACACGTCGACGGGGAAAGCGTCGGTATGCTGGAGCGAGAAGAGCAGCACGCAGTCCGCCACCTTCGGCCCAATGCCAAGGAAGGAGCAAAGCTCCGCCCGCGCTTCACGAAGGCTCATATCGCGGAGCCTTTCAAGGTCGTAACCGCCGGCTATCCTCGAAGCCGCGGCCTTGATGAACGGCGCGCGGTAGCCCGTGCCGAGGGCGGTCAGCTCCTCAGCCGTGAGCGCGGCGATGCTTTCCGGCGAGGGGAAGGCGTAGAGCGTTTCGCCCATGAAGGAAACGGGCTCGCCGCATTTTCGGCAGAGCCTTTCCACTATGCCGGATATGCGCTTTATGTTGTTGTTCTGCGAGATGATGAACGATATCAGCGCCTCGAAAGGCTCCTGATTGAAGACCCTTATGCCGTGCGCCTCGGGGAAGCAGACGGCAAGGCGCGGATCGCTCATGACCTCCCGCTCGATGGAGGCGTAGTCGCGCCCTATGTCGAGATAATGCGCCCACATGGCGGCTCTTTCGGGGGAGGCGCCCCTGATGACGACGGAATCGCCCTCCTGTTTCAGAAGCGCGGGCTCGCCGCGGACTATGCCAAGCTGCCCGCCCATGAAGGGACGCCATCTGAACGCCTGCCCGCAGGAACAGCTTTTTTCAAGGTCGAAGCAGGGGACGTTTTCGAATATTATCGAATCTTGTGTGAATTTGATGTTCATGCCTTGATTGTAGCATTTTGCGCGCAACAGTCAATAGGCGGGGTGAAAATGCCAAAATATATAGGTAAAACTTGAAAAAACCGCTTGACAAGGAGCCTCGTCGGTGCTAACATAGGAAGGTAAGCCGCTCCGTGTCGGTTATAAGCCGTGCCGTAAAACAGGCGCGCACCGGGTCCCGGGCGAGATCGGTAAGAGGAGGAGTTTCTTAGATGTACGCTATTATCGTTACCGGCGGTAAGCAGTACAAGGTCGAAGCTGGCGACGAGATCCTCGTCGAAAAGCTCGACGCAGAGGTTGGCGAGACCGTCAATTTCGACGTACTGATGATGGCTGACGGCGACGCTGTTACGGTCGGCAAGCCCTACGTTGAGGGCGTTTGCGCCAAGGCAGAGGTCGTAGAGCATGGCAAGGGCAGGAAAGTGATCGTCTTCAAGTATAAACCCAAGAAGAACATTCGCAAGAAGCAGGGCCATCGCCAGCCGTACACAAAGGTCAAGGTCCTTTCCATTGGTTAATGGAGGTCGCTGTATGACCGTGATTACCGTCTGTTACAGGGGGAACAGCATAGCGGGGTTCAAGGCCAAAGGGCATTCCGGCTATGCGGAGCGCGGCGAGGATATCGTCTGCGCGGCAATATCGGCTCTCACCCAGACTGCCGTTCTGGGGATCACCGAACTGGTCAAGGCCGATGTTCAGTATTCCGTTTCGGACGGCGGGCTTTGCCTGATGCTCCCGTCTTCTCTTGAGGAGGACGCGAGGGAGCGGGCGGAGCTGATACTTGGAACGATGCTTCTGGGGCTTCGTTCCGTTGAGGAAAAATATAGTGACTATCTAAAAATCATCAAGAGGGAGGTTAAGGCTTAATATGTTCAATTTCGATCTTCAGCTTTTTGCACATAAAAAGGGCGTCGGCAGCTCCCGCAACGGTCGTGAAAGCGAATCCAAGCGTCTGGGGCCCAAGCGCGCTGACGGTCAGTTCGTCCTCGCGGGCAACATTCTCGTCAGGCAGCGCGGTACTCATTTCCATCCCGGCACTAACGTCGGTATCGGTAAGGATGATACCCTCTACGCCAAGATCAACGGCGTCGTCCGCTTCGAGACGAAGCACGGCGGCTACAAGTGCGTAAGCGTTTACGAGATTCCTCAGGAAGAGATCGCGTAAGCATTCGAACAGTAAGTACTTAAAACGCGCCCCGCATATCCTGCGGGGCGTTTTTCTTATGCTTTTTTTGCAGCGGGGGAGAAGGACCCCTCTTTTCCTCTTGACAAGCACCGAACAAATGTGCTATAATATAATTGAGATGAAAAGAAAGGTATCGATCTGATTTACATATTATCTATATTATCTATACTATCCATATTATCAATACTATTGATTCTATAGATTTTTTATTAATTCTTTCTATATTATTAATAGTATCAATAATATTCATAGTATTGATAATATCGATAATATGCACAAAAAACAGAGATATAATTTCTATATCCCTGTTCATAATATTGCGTTAATATGCCGTCACGAAAGCAGGCCGCTCAAGAATATCTCTATGCCTATGCCGATGAGTATTATCCCGCCGAGCACGGAAGCCTTCCAGGAAAGCTTGGTGCCGACCTTCTTACCGAGCACGAGACCGACCATGCATATAACGAACGTAACGGCCGCGATAACGAGCGCGCAGGCAAGCGCGTGGATGAAATCGTATTCCGCGATGGTGAAGCCGACGGAGAGCGCGTCTATCGAGGTGGCGACGCCCTGCACCATGAGCCCCCAAAAGCCAACGGCGGGCTTCTCCGCCTCGGAGCCGCGGTTTTTGATGCCCTCGTAAAGCATCTTTCCGCCTATGAAGGCGAGGAGTATCAGCGCGATCCACGGCACGAAGGGCTCGAACTTTTTGAAATGCTGCACCGCCTCGTGCACGAGGAACCAGCCTATCATGGGCATCAGCGCCTGGAAGCCCGCGAAAACGCCCGCTATGCCGCACATCCTGGGGGCGCGCATCCCGGGCTCGTTGAGACCGTTCGCGAGCGAGACGGAGAACGCGTCCATTGCAAGACCTACGCCGAGCAGCGCGCTCTGAAGGAAGAATACGAATGTCCGGTCCATATTATCGGAACCTCGTTAGCGGTTTTTGTCCCTGTCGGGGAATACGAATTTGCGCTGAAGAATGAAGCTGATGGGGTAGAGCACGGCCTGAACGATGAGCTGCGCTATCCACAGCGGGAAGCCGCCGGTGCTCCTCGTCACGAGCGCGAGCAGGCCGTAATTTGCAAGCAGCAGGCCGATTATGACCGTGTAGAAACGGAATATCGCCGAACGGCTGCCCGTCTTGAACACCACCTTGCGGTTGAGCAGGAAATTGCAGAAGGAGCTTACCGCCCTCGCGATGACGAGAGCGATCATGTGCGTGTCGACGAGCGTTCCGAAGAGGGGCACGCAAAAGGTCCCGGGCGAAGTCCTGACAGCCGAATGCGAGTTGTTGAGTACGGCGGAGAGTATCAAAAGCAGGCTGTAGTCTATCACGAAGCAGCTGAAGGATGAAAGCATGAATATGAATATCATCCTGAATATCAGCCAGGAGTCCTTGAACCTTATGAAATGCACGCTGCGGTGACCCGTCGCGAAGGGAGTCTCGAGCGGGACCTCGATAATGTTTATATGCTCCTTCGCGGCAAAGAGCAGCTGCGCTATCTCGTAGTCGAAGCGTTCGCCGGAAATCTTTATCAATTCGGGTATGAGCCGCGCGGAAAAAGCCCTCATGCCCGTCTGCGGGTCGCTGAGCCTCGCGCCAGAGGTGGTGGAGAATACGCTCCTCGTTATAGCGTCGCCGAGCTTGCTCCTGAACGGGATCCTGCCGAGGTAGCGGCGGCTGCCGAGCACGAAGCTTTCCCTGTTCGCCTCCCAGGTCTTTATGACCTCTCTGGCGCCCTCGGTCATGTGGATCCAGTCGTCGTCTATCGTGAGTATGCCGTCGTCATCCTTGCAGATCTCGCCAATATGGGCGAACGCCTCCTTGAGGGCGTGGCCCTTGCCGCAGTTGAGGTTGTAGCGTATCACGGTCACGCAGTCGGAGTATTCGTCCTCCAGCCGCATGAATACGGGCGCGTATTCGATGCCGCTGCCGTCGTCGACAACGACGAAACGGACTCCTTCTTCTCGGAGCCCGTCTATGACGCCGAACAGCTTTTCATCGGGGCGGTACGCGGGAATAACTACGAACATGGATTCTCCCAAACAAAGATCGTATTTCGCTTTACGGAGTTACCGAATCGACGCCTGCCAGCGTTTCGGAGGCGCGTGAATTCAGCTTCGTGAAGTAATAGGTAAGTATCTCTTCGATAGCGCCGGCGGAGGAGGAGCCCGAAAGCCCGTTCGGCACGCAGACGACTATCGCTATATCGGGATCGGTATTCGGGGCGAAGGCGACGAACCAGCTGGTGTTCTGAACGTCTATCGTAATTCCGCCGACCTGCGCCGAGCCCGTCTTGCCGCTCGTGAGCTCAAGATAGCCGAGCTCTGCGTATTTCTTGGTGAAGGCCGTACTCGCGGTACCGCCGTCCTCCGGCGAAACGACGCCCTTCATGCCCTGGCGGATGGCCTCCCAATAGGATTCGGGCGCGTCGATGTGATTGAATACGGTGGGCTCAGTCTTGAGGAGAGTCTCACCCTCCTGCGAGGTGACGCTTTCGATTATGTGCGCGTCGAACACCGTGCCCCCGTTCGCTATGGCGGAGACGTATCTTACGGCCTCTATCGGCGTTACGAGCATTATGCCCTGGCCGATGCCCGTCCTTATCGTGTAGGAGGCCTTCCACTGCAGCTCGGTCAAAAGCGAGGTTATCTCGCTGTCCCAGCCCTGCGCCCTCGAGATGCCGTCCGGGATGCCGAGGTGCTTCGAGAGGGACTGACGGACTTCGGAACCCTTGCCCTTCAGAGTGCCGTCCTGCAGCGTCATGAGCTCCTGCGCGCATCTGGAGATAGCGTCCTCGTCAAGCTCTACGCCGCGCCTGTTCTGATAGCCCCTCAGAAGCCTGCAGAGGCTGCGGTAGACGAGCAGGGGAAGGGAGGTATCCTGATCGTTGTAGGCGCGCGTGTTGTCGTACATCGCGGACTGGCCGCCGATAATGCCCTTCGTTTCGCCGGGCAGCTCGATACCCGTTTTGGAGGTGAAGCCGAGCTTTTCCGCCCAGGAGACGAGCCTGTCTATGCCGAGGCGGTAAGCCACCTCGTAGAAGTAGTAGTTGCAGGAGTTCGTGAGGGCGCGGCTTATGTTCTGATCGGAATGCCTCGCGGGGTTCTTCGTCCAGCATTTGGCGTGCGTGTCGACCTCATTGCCGGTCTCCTCGTCGATATAAATGTAGGGGGATTCGTCGCTGATCGTCTCGTCCAGGCCGATGACGCCCTCCATGAGGCCCGCGAGCCCGGTGCACATCTTGAATATGGAGCCGGGAGCCAGCTTCATCGAAATGGCCTTGTTCCTCGTCGGGGTCGTCCTGTCGGCAAAGTCGCCGTCGACCTCGGGATCGCCGTAGAGGTAGAGCGCCTGATCCTTGGAAAGGCCCTGTATGAACCAGTTGGGATCGTAGCTGGGATAGCTCGCCATTGCGAGCACCTCGCCCGTGTTGACGTCCATAACGACGATAGCGCCCGTCTCCGCCATGGAGATCTCCTCATACTCGGCGTACTGCTCCGCGGGGACGCCGTCGCCGTTCGGGTAGACCTTGTTCATCTCCTTCTGGTGGATATGCTCGATTATGGCGTTCAATGCCTGCGCGGCGACGACCTGCATCGGCAGATCGAGCGTCAGCGTGACGGTCCCGCCGTCGGAGGGGGGCTCCTCGGATATCTTTCTGATTATGGCGCCGCTGGAGTTGACCTCGTAAGTGACGGAGCCCTGATGCTGCTTGGTAGCGCCGGTCAGGTATTCCTCCATGGAGGCCTCAACGCCCGAAACGCCTATGTAATCGGTGTAGTTGTAGCCCTGCTTGAGCAGCTCCTCGGCGTTCTCGGCGCTCATCCTCTGGCAGTAGCCGACCACGTGCGCGGCCGTCTCGCCGTAGGGATAATGCCTTATCGTGCTCTGCGAGGTCTGCAGGCCGGGCAGCTCGTCCGCCATCATCTCGATCCTCGCCACGACCTCGAGGCTGACGTTGTAGGCGATCGTCACGGGGACGTACGAGCGGTAGTTGTTGAGCAGCACCTCCTGGCGGATGGAGATTATCTTGCGCGCATCCTCAAAGGAGAGCTCGTCGGGTATGTACCATTTGTTCCTCAGCGTGAGGTACGCCTTTTCGGCCGAGATCCACGTGGACATATCGTCCTTATCGGGCTTGTTGAAGCCCATCGCGTCGCAGAAATTGCTGTATCTCGCCTTAATGAAGGTCTCGCTCGTAACGCCGAAATCGTAGTAGATATTGCCGCTCTCGTCCATCTTGATATAGGAGGTGTCGATCACGTGACCGCCGCCCTCCTCGATTATACGGATGGCCTTTATCAGCGCTTCGGTGTAGACTGCGTTGTAATAATCGCTCCTTTTGTTGCCGTCGCGGAAGAACTCCACGTTGAAGCAGGTCTCGTCGTAGGCGAGGACGAGGCCGTTCCTGTCGAGTATGTCGCCGCGCTTGCCCTTCGTTATGACCGTCCTGACGGACTTCGTGCCGGCCTCCTCAGCAAAGGAGGCGCCCTGGACTATCGTCACGCGGAACAGCTGGAATATGAGCGTGCTCATCATGGCAAGCAGCAGTACGGCGAGTATTATGAGCCTTGAAACGGGCTTTTTGTTGACGTCTCGTTTCTTCATCGGTCAAAAAAGGGCGCTCAGTCGAGCTTTATGGCTTCCTTTCTGTAAAGGGGCTTGAACAGCGCGGCCTTGAAGAACAGATGTATCAGCAGGCAAACGCCGCCCGTCAGCAGGAAGCAGGGGAGTATGTAGTAGCCGAGCGCGGCGAAGTAATTGGGCTTCGACCCGTAAAGCAGGGAAGCGATCAGGAAGAAATGCTCCTTCAGGAAGGAACAGACCATCGCCGTGACGGTCGGTATTATAAGATTGTCCGCGTAGAATTTGCGGTAGAAGAGCCCGCCCGCAAGCCCCGAGAGCATATAGGTCAGCGCGGTGAGGCCGACTATCTTGTTGAAGAATATGTCGGCGAGAAGGCCCGTTATAAACCCCGTCAGCGCAGCGGGGGCGGGCCCCAGAAGCACGCCGAGGGAAATGAGCATTGCGAGCGTGACGTCCGGACGAAGTCCCAAAACGTTGGCGGTGTTGAGGAACACGTTGTCGAGGAAGAACGCGGTGAGCAGCGAGAGCGCGAAAAGCCATTTGCGCATCAGTTCTCACCTCCGAAGCCCGTCACGACCATGACTTCCTCGATATGAAGAAAGTCCACGGAGGGCGTGACGACTGCGTTTATCGGGGATTCGGTGTCGAGCATGACCTCCTCGACCGTGCCTACTTTAACGCCCTTGGGGTATATGCCGCCTATGCCGCTCGTCATTATGACGTCGCCCGGCACGAGATCGGTAAGATCGGTGGGAAGATAGTAGAGCTCAAGCTCGCCCGAGGCGTTGGTCGTGCTGAAAACGCCCCTTACCATGCAGTTGTCGCGCGTCCTTTCGACGGTTACGGCGACGGTGACGGAGGAGTCGATTACAGAGGTCACCTTGCACCAGTTGGCGCCTACGTCCGTGACCTTTCCTACGAGGCCGTCCCCGCAGATGACGGGCATGCCCGGCTCTATGCCGCGGCTCCTGCCGACGTTGAGGGTTATCATGTCGAACCAGACGCCGTTGGATCTGCCTATGACCTTCGCTGTGACGAAGTCGATATCGCCGAGGGAGCCCGCGTAGTTGAGCATCGCCCTCAAGCGCTCGTTCTCCTTCACAAGCTCGGAGTAATCGAGCTTCGTCTGCTCGTACTGGGCGAGCTGCTGCTTCAGCTTCGCGTTCTCAAGATCCGCGTCCGTTGAGTTGAAGAGGTTCCTGAAGAAGCCCGATACGCCGTCCGAGACCTTGTATGCCACGGTCTGCACGGGGCGCATCAGCCAGCCCACCGCGCTCTCGACCCAGGGGATCGTCCTCGAGCTCGCCGAAAAGAAGGCGAGCACCAGAAGGAGCACCACTGCGATTATCATTATGAGCACGGGCTTGTTTGCAAAGGATTTCTTCAAGATGAAAGCCTCCGAACGCTAAATTCCTACATTTACATTATAACCGCAATTAAGCCGTTTGGCAAGTGCGAATGTGCCGGGGCGTTCTTTTTCATGCCGAAGCAGGCCAATTTCCTGTTGCAAAAGTTTGCTCCGAAAGCTATAATTAATGAAAATAGGGAGGTATGGGCTATGGAAAAATACGTTCTTGCGCTCGATCAGGGCACGACGAGCTCCCGCGCGATAATATTCGATAAATCGGGAGGCATCCACGGCACGGCGCAGCTCGAGTTCACGCAGTACTATCCGCACGAGGGCTGGGTAGAGCACGATCCGATGGAGATTTTGAGGAGCCAGAAGCTCGCTATCACCGCGGCAATGGAGCAGGGCGGCGTCACCGCCGAAATGATCTCCGCCATCGGCATCACCAATCAGCGCGAGACCACGATAGTCTGGGAAAAGGCCACGGGCAGACCCGTCTACAACGCGATAGTCTGGCAGTGCCGCAGGACGGCGGACATCTGCGAAAAGCTCATCGCGATTGGCCTCTCCGACTACGTCACCGAGCACACGGGCCTCCTCATCGACGCGTACTTCTCCGCGACCAAGATCAAATGGATACTCGACAACGTCGAGGGCGCGAGGGAGAGGGCCGAAAAAGGGGAGCTCCTCTTCGGCACGATCGACACGTGGCTCATCTGGTGGCTCACGGGCGGCAAGGTCCACGCCACGGATTACTCCAACGCCTCGAGGACGATGCTCTTCGATATCGACAGGCTCGTCTGGGATGAAAAGATAATGAACGCCCTCGGCATACCCGCCTGCATGCTTCCCGACGCAAGGCCGTCCTCCGGCGATTTCGGCGTCGTGGCTCCGGGCATAACGGGGCTCGAATCCCTCGTCGGCATTCCAATTTCGGGCGTCGCGGGGGATCAGCAGGCCGCGCTCTTCGGGCAGGCTTGCTTCTCCAAGGGGCAGGCCAAAAACACCTACGGCACGGGCTGCTTCCTCATGATGAACACGGGCGAGACCTCCATGCGTTCAAGGAACGGCCTCGTATCGACGATAGCCTGGGGCCTCGACGGCAAGGTCGAGTACGCCCTTGAGGGCAGCGTCTTCAACGGCGGCAGCGTTATTAAATGGCTGAGGGACGGCCTCGGTCTCATCAAATCCGCTCCCGAGGTGAACATACTCGCCGAGAGCGTGAAGGATTCCGGCGGCGTGATACTCGTTCCCGCCTTCACGGGCCTCGGCGCGCCCTACTGGGATATGTACGCAAGGGGCACCATGGTCGGCATCACCCGCGGGACTACGGCGGCGCACATCGCAAGAGCCGTGCTCGATTCCATAGTCTACCAGGTCAAGGATCTCATCTCCGCCATGGAGGACGACGTCGGCTTCCGCCTCTCCGAGCTGCGAGTGGACGGCGGCGCTTCCGTTTCCAACATACTCATGCAGACTCAGTCCGACATGCTGGGCGTCGCGATAGACCGTCCGCAGGTCGTCGAAACGACGGCGCTCGGAGCGGCTTACCTTGCGGGCCTTGCCGTCGGCTTCTGGCAGGATCTCGAGGATATCGAGAGGAACAGAAGGGTGGAGCGCGTATTCGAGCCGCAGATCGACGCGGCCGAGCGCGGAAGAAGGTACAAGGAATGGCAGAGGGCGGTCGAACGCTCGAGAAGCTGGGCCCGCTGAGCCCGCGGCCGTTTCACGATATTTAGAAGAAAAAAACTCAACGGAGGATCAAATAAATGGAAACCAGACCTTACGTATCATGGGAACTCATCGGTGATTTCATGCGCGCGGCCTTCAAGGCCTGCGGTATCCCCGAGGCTGACGCTGCCATCTGCGCGGACGTCCTCATGGAGAGCGACAGGCGCGGCATCGAGAGCCACGGCTGCAACCGCTTCAAGCCCATCTATATCGACAGGATAAGGGCGGGCATCCTCAATCCCGTCACCGAGATCGAGGTATTGAAGGAGACCCCGACCACCCTCGTGACCGACGCGCACGACGGCATGGGCATGGTAGCCTCCTATCACATGATGGAGAAGCTCATCGAAAAGGCGAAGACCTACGGCCTCGCAATGGGCGCGATCAGGAATTCCTCCCATTACGGCATCGCGGGCTATTGGGCGACAATGGCCACCAAGCAGGGCATGATCGGAATGACCGGCACGAACGCCAGGCCCTCCATAGCGCCGACCTTCGGCGTTGAGAACATGCTCGGCACCAACCCCCTGACGATAGGCCTTCCCACCGACGAGGAGTTCCCCTTCGTTATCGACTGCGCGACCTCCATCACCCAGAGGGGCAAGATAGAGTATTTCGCAAGGAACGGCAAGGACACCCCCGCGGGCATGGTAATCGGCAAGAACGGCGAGGCGCTGACCGACAGCGAGCAGATACTCGTCGACCTCACTAAGGGCACCGCGGCGCTCGCGCCCCTCGGCGGCATAAACGACGATCTAGCCGGCTACAAGGGCTACGGCTACGCGACCGTCGTCGAGGTGCTCTCAGCGGCGCTCCAGGCGGGCAGCTATCTGAAGATGCTCACCGGCTTCGATGAGAACGGCAACAGGAGGCCCTACCATCTCGGTCACTGGTTCCTCGTAGTCGATCCCGACGCGTTCATGGGCCAGGAGACGTTCAAGCATATCTGCGGCGAGATACTGAGGGCCCTCCGAGCCTCCGAGAAGGCTCCCGGCCGCGACCGCATCTATACCGCGGGCGAGAAGGAATACCTCTGCTGGCTCGACAGGAAGGACAAGGGCGTTCCCGTGGGCGAGGGCGTGCAGAAGGATCTGACGACCGTCAGGGATTGGTATTCGCTCCCCTTCGAATTCGATTTCGAAAACAAGTAAAAATATAATGGAATAAAGGAGTTTTCACCATGGATTACGCAAAAGAATCTTTGAGGCTCCACGAGGAGTGGAAAGGCAAGATCGAGGTCAAGGCGACCGTCCCCGTAAAGACGAAGGAGGATCTCTCCCTCGCTTACACCCCCGGCGTGGCGCAGCCCTGCCTGGAGATCCAGAAGGATATCTCGAAGAGCTACGAGCTCACGAGGCGTCATAACCTCTGCCTCGTCGTGACGGACGGCACCGCGGTGCTCGGTCTCGGCGACATCGGCCCCGAGGCGGGCATGCCCGTTATGGAGGGCAAATGCGTGCTCTTCAAATCCTTCGGCGACGTCGACGCGTTCCCCCTCTGCATAAAGAGCAAGGACGTGGACGAGATCGTCAACACGATCTATCTCATTTCGGGCAGCTTCGGCGGCGTCAATCTGGAGGACATCGCCGCTCCCAGGTGCTTTGAGATAGAAAAGAAGCTCAAGGAAAAATGCGATATCCCCATCTTCCACGACGATCAGCACGGCACGGCGGTCATCACGCTCGCCGGCCTCATGAACGCCGTCAAGGTCGTGGGGAAGACCCTCGATTCCGTTAAGGTCGTAATAAACGGCGCGGGCGCGGCCAGCATCGCTATCGCGAAGCTGCTGCTCTCCTCGGGCGTTCGCGATATAACCCTCTGCGACAGGACGGGCATCATCTACGAGGGCCGCGAGAAGGGCATGAACCCCATCAAGGAGGAGATGGCTCTCGTCACCAACCGCGAAAAGAAGCAGGGCTCCCTTGCAGACGCGCTCGTTGGCGCCGACGTGTTCATCGGCGTTTCCGCCCCCAACACCGTTTCCGTCGATATGGTAAGGTCGATGGCTGAGAACGCAATAGTTTTCGCCTGCGCGAACCCCACTCCCGAGATATTCCCCGACGACGCGAAGGCCGGCGGAGCCGCCGTCATCGCCACGGGCAGGAGCGACTATCCCAACCAGATCAATAACGTGCTCGCGTTCCCGGGCATATTCCGCGGGACGTTCGACGTAAGGGCCTCCGACATAAACGACGAGATGAAGATCGCCGCCGCGCACGCGCTCGCGGGCCTCATCTCCGACGAGGAGCTTTCCGCCGACTACATAATCCCCAAAGCGTTCGATCCCAGAGTGGGCAAGACGGTCGCCAACGCCGTTGCCGAGGCCGCGAGAAGGAGCGGCGTAGCGAGGATCTGAAAAGGGCTTTTCCAATAACGCAAAAAAGGCCGTGCGCCATTCAAGGCGCACGGCCGTTTCTATATTGATCGATCTATCGGATCATCAGCCTGCGTACCAGATATCGCAGTATTCATCCTGCGGGTCGCCGTTGATAAATACTTGATAGCCGCCCTTTATTTTGATCTCTGCGCGGACTATGCTGCCGTCCTCGAGCAACAGATCCACATAGCTCCAGAGATCCGTTTCATAGGGGCAGATCTTTGTGCCGGCATCGAGCGTCAGCTTTTCACCGGGAACGCCGTCCTTTATGACGGTGACCTCCATATCGCGAAGGAGCGCTCTGAAACCGTGATTGTATTCTGCGGGCTCATCGAAGCGCAGCGGGCTGAGCAGCCTGAAGCCTTCGTTCGTGATCGTAAAGAGTCCCGTGACCCCCTGGGTGTCGAGAAGGTTCGTATAGACGCAGAGGGGTATGCCATTAGAAGGATCGAAAGAGCCGTTCTCATCCGTAAGAAGCTCCGCTCCAACGTTAATGGGATACGCGGCTATCGAGCTGCCGGAATCGTTCATGCGCCATGCGGTGATGTAATAACCCTCGGATTCCGTGATGCCCCAGAACAGCAGCTCGAGCCGGTCGTCCGAGACGTCGCAGTCGATAACGTAGAGCGAGCATTCGTAGATGTAGTCATAGGTCTGAAGGTTGAGCGTCTTTTCGGGCTCGGAGCCGAGCGTGACCTGCACGGAATAGGAAATGCCTTCGTTCGTTCCCTCGGTCTCGCCCTGATTTACCAGGCAGATCGTGTCCTCCTTGCCGTCGCCGTCGATATCGACTGTCACGGGAGTTCCGGGCTTGACCTGTATGACCTCGGAGGAGGCTTTGGGCGCATCGCCCTCATAGAAGGGCAGGAGCGAGGAATCTCTTCCGAACGTGGCGGAAAGCACGAACGTTTCTCCGAGAGGGGGCTCGGAATCGGTGATGTCAACGACGTCTTCGGCAGAGAAAATATCCGCCATCTCGTCATACCATACTCCGAAAGCGTTTCCTTCAAACGGTAAGCCGATTATCTCGCAAACGAATTCCCCCTTGGAATCGTCTTTATAACCGGTGAAGCCAACATATCCGCCTCCCTGGGATACCAGATCCACGCCCATCTTGCCCGATTCGGTAAGCTTCATCCCGGTGCCGTTGTCGTCGAAGGAAGCGTTGACGTAGTCCGCGACAAGCTTGAAGCCGTCAACGGGCATTACGCAGTTGACGTAAGCGGTTTTTTTGATGACGCCGCGTATCAGAAGGTACTTGAGCTTCGGACAGTCTACGATCGAAACGTCCTCAAACGTGATCGATGCACTTGCTTCGAATCCCGTAAGTTCCGGAAGATGACCGAGATCCAGCATGCCGAAAGCTCGGTGCTGTCAAGATCGCCGTAAAGATCGTCGAAGCTTATGCGGGTGATCTTTCCTTCCTCGTTCCAGGAAACGGAACGCTCGTTATTGCCGATCACCCAGGTATCGGGATCCGCGGGATCGTAGCGGGCAAAGAGCTTTTCGCCGTTCTTCACGCCGTCCTCATCTGCAAGCTCGAAAAACGAGATGAGCTTTGCGGCTTCTTCGCGATCGGGTGAGGAAGCGGGCGCGGGCTCATCGGTGGGCGCTTCGGTGGGCGCCTCGGTGGGAACTTCCGTCGGAACCTCGGTAGGGGCCGAAGCCTCCTGAGTGGGATCCGTCTTGGGATCTGGGCCTGAGATCTTTTTGCATGCCGCAAAGCAAAGAACGAGCGCGGCTGCGAGGATGATGCCAATAATTCTTTTCATGATGACGCCTCTGCTTTCTGATGTAATATTTCGGGACGGTTAACGCCGTTAACGACCCTTCTGCTTATATAACGTTCGAGGGGAGGGAAAGGTTCCCGCTTTTTGTAAAAAACTGTTTTTTTCTCCCGTATGTATATCCCCACAAAAGCTGAAATTCTCACGCGGTAAAGAAATATATTTTTCGCGGCATGGATACAGGAGCATCCTCGCGAAAGACGGATGCGTTCAAGGCTCTATTATATCTTTATCAGGCATTGAAAAAAACTCTTAATCAATGTATAATACAAAATGGATTTAAATATGGTCGGGATGGCTCCCGATATTTCGCGATATGGAGGAATCACAAATGGAAAACATCGACCGTCTTGCTGTCACTTCTATGAGAATGCTCTCCGCCGACGCCATTCAGAAGGCGAAAAGCGGGCATCCGGGCCTTGCGATAGGCTCCGCACCCATGGCATACACGCTTTGGAAAAATATGCGCCACGATCCCGCCTGCCCCGAATGGATAGGGCGCGACCGTTTCGTTCTCAGCGCGGGGCACGCATCGATGCTGCTCTATTCGCTCATGCACATATTCGGCTATGAAGTCTCGATGGATGACATAAAGGATTTCCGCCAGCTCGGAGCCAAGACCGCGGGCCATCCCGAATACGGCAATATCCCCGGCATAGAAGCCACCACCGGCCCCCTTGGGCAGGGCTTTGCGATGGCCGTGGGTATGGCTATGGCCGAAAGGCACATGGCCGCCCGTTTCAA
>JAILRE010000040.1 GCA_024698505.1 Clostridiales bacterium
GGGTCTGGGCGGCATCGAGGGGAAGATCACCTCCAAGCCCGCCAGCCACCTGGCCACCCTGTGGAACCAGATGGTGAATTTCCTGGGCATCATGCAGAACGAATGGGCCGGCGCCCAGGCCTTTTCCTCCTTTGGCACCTACCTTGCCCCCTTCGTGAAGGTGGACAACCTGGATTATGACCAGGTGAAGAAGTGCATCGAAGTCTTTATCTTCGGCGTGAACACGCCCAGCCGCTGGGGCACCCAGGCGCCCTTCTCCAACATCACCTTGGACTGGACCGTACCGGCGGACCTGGCGGAGCAGTACGCCATCGTGGGCGGAAAGAAGCAGGACTTCAAATACAAGGACTGCCAGGCGGAGATGGATATCATCAACCGCGCCTTCATCGAGATCATGATCGAGGGCGACGCCAACGGCCGCGGCTTCCAGTACCCCATCCCCACCTACTCCATCACCAGGGATTTCGACTGGTCGGAGACCGAGAACAACAGGCTCCTCTTCGAGATGAGCGCGAAATACGGCACCCCCTACTTCTCCAACTACATCAACTCCGACATGGAGCCCTCGGACGTTCGCTCCATGTGCTGCAGGCTCAGGCTTGACCTTCGCGAGCTTCGCAAGAAATCCGGCGGCTTCTTCGGCTCCGGCGAATCGACCGGCTCCGTCGGCGTCGTCACCATCAATATGCCCCGCATAGCCTATCTTGCCGAGGACGAGAAGGATTTCTACCAGCGCCTCGACAGGCTGATGGACATCGCCGCCCGCTCCCTTAAGACCAAGCGCACCGTCATAACAAAGCTGCTCGACGCGGGCCTCTACCCCTACACCAAGAGGTACCTCGGCACCTTCGAGAACCACTTCTCCACCATCGGCCTCATCGGCATGAACGAGGTCGGCCTCAACGCGAAGTGGCTCCGCAAGGATCTCACCCATAAGGAGACTCAGGAATTCGCCAAGGAGGTGCTCAACCACATGCGCGAGCGTCTCTCCGACTATCAGGAGAAGTACGGCGACCTCTACAACCTGGAGGCCACTCCCGCCGAGTCCACCACCTACCGCTTCGCCAAGCACGACAAGGCCAAGTACCCCGACATCATCACCGCGAACGAGAACGGCACCCCCTACTACACCAACTCCTCGCATCTGCCCGTCGGCTACACCGAGGATATCTTCTCCGCTCTCGACATTCAGGATGAGCTTCAGACACTTTACACCTCCGGCACCGTGTTCCACGCGTTCCTCGGCGAGAAGCTGCCCGACTGGAAGTCCTGCGCGAACCTCGTCCGCAAGATCGCGGAGAACTACCGCCTGCCCTATTACACGATGAGCCCGACCTATTCCGTCTGCGAGGATCACGGCTACATCAAGGGCGAGCACTTCACCTGCCCGGAGTGCGGCAAGAAGACCGAGGTCTACAGCCGCATCACCGGCTATTACCGCCCCGTTCAGAACTGGAACGACGGCAAGGCCCAGGAGTTCAAGGACAGGCAGACCTACGTGATCGAGCGCTCCCATCTCACCCATGACGGCGTGCTGGATCCCCAGACCTGCGCCTGCGCTCCCGAGGAGGGCGGCGAGGAGAAGACCATTCTCTTCGTATCCCACACCTGTCCCAACTGCAGGACGGCGAAGACCGTTCTGGACAACGCCGGCGTCAAGTACGAGACCGTCGTAGCCGACGATCAGGTCGATCTCGTCCACAAGTACGGCGTCACCCAGGCGCCCACGCTCGTCAAGGTCGATCCCGAGGGAACGCATTCCTATAAGGGCGTTTCCGAGATAATGGGCTGGATAAGGAAATAAGGCCCGGAATAAAGCTCTGCCCGCGGCAAAAGCCGCGGGCTTTTTATTGCGCCGTTCTTGACATTGAACGCGGAAACTGCTATATTAGCGGGTGGACGATACGTCCAAGAAAGGCGATAAATATGAAAAAGATCCTGTGCTGTCTTATGACCGCCCTGCTTGCGGCAGCGATACTCGCCGCTCTGCCCGGTACCGCTCTCGCGGCCACCGAAGGCTCCTGCGGCGACGGCGTAACCTATTCCTACGATACCGAAACGAAGACCCTCACCATCAAAAAGACCGACGACGAAGGCTGCACCGGCGCGATGACGGACTACGCTTCCTCGACCGCGAGCCCCTTCTACAAGGACTCCACCATCAAGGGAAGCTGCGAGACCATCGTCTTCGGCGAAGGCGTGACGACCGTCGGCAAGTATTCCTTCTTCCAGCTCAAGAAGGTCACCTCCGTCGTCTTCTCCTCCACGATCACGGAGATCCACTTCGGCGCTTTCCAGCAGTGCTCCGCCCTGGCCTCCCTCGAGCTGCCCGGGAAACTCACCCTGATCGGCGATAACGCCTTCAACAACTGCCAGGCTCTCACCTCGCTGACGCTCCCCGATTCGGTCGTCACCGTCGGCCCGGGCGCGTTCAACAACTGCATCGGCCTGACCTCCGTTGACCTCGGCCACGGCCTTCAGACCATCAGCGCCTCCGCCTTCAAGCAGTGCAGGAACGTCACCTCCCTGACGATCCCCTCGAGCGTCCGCACGATCGGCAATTTCGCCTTCGACGGCTGGTCTTCCTGCACCTCCCTCACGATAAACGAGGGCGTGACCTCCATAGGAGAAGCCTGCTTCTGCTCCATGCAGGTCACGGAGCTTACCATCCCCGCTTCCCTCGCGACGATCGGCTTCGACGCTTTCTCCGGCTTCAATCTTCTTGCCGTCTACACGGTAGCAGAGGGCAATCCCTCTTTCTGCGCCGTTGACGGCATGCTCTACTCCGCGGAGAAGAAGACGCTCATCGACTGCCCGATGGCCAAAGCGGGCGCGGTCGAAATAGACCCCGCGTGTGAGACTGTCGGTCAGATGGCATTCAAATACTGTTCCCTCGTTACTGAGGTCTCCTTCCCCGCAAGCGTGACCACCATAATGGACAGCGCTTTTGAGGCCTCCGGTCTCACCTCCGTCACCGTCCCCCCGACCGTAACGGAGATCCTTTTCTCCGCCTTCCAAGGCTGCATAAGCCTGAAGACGGCCGCAATCAATGCGAGCATTACGGCTCTGCCCAACAGTCTGTTCAAAGGCTGCACCGAGCTTGAGACCGTCACCCTTGCCGACAATATCAAGGCTTACGGGTCGAACGACTTCCAAGAGTGCGAGAGCCTCGTCTCCGTGACCGTGATCCCCGGGATCACCGAAATACCCGATTACTGCTTCTACGGCTGCTTCTCCCTCAACGGCTTCACCATCCCCGACACCGTTGCGGCCATCGGCAACTCCGCCTTCTATCAGTGCCATTCCCTCGAGAACATCGTCATTCCCGCGGGCGTCACCTCGATAGGCAGCAGCGCGTTCTTCGAGTGCGGCAAAATCAACTCGCTGACCATCCCGGAAGGCGTAACGACCATCGGGAACAACGCGTTCGCTAAAACAGGCATCACCTCCGTCATAGTTCCGACGTCGGTCACCTCCCTCGGATCCAGCGCTTTCGGCAACTGTATGGACCTTGAATCCGCAGTGGTAAACGCTAACATCAAGGCCCTTCCCGGCTCACTGTTCAGCAGTTGCGCTCAGCTTGTCTCCGTTGAACTTTGCGACTCCATAAAAGCATACGGTTCGGGCTCCTTCCAAAACTGCGAAAGCCTCGTCTCGGTAACGCTCATACCCGGGATAACGTCTATCCCCCAAAACTGCTTCAGCGGCTGTCTGTCGCTCGCCGTGTTCCCCATTCCGGATACCGTGACCAGCATCGGCGATTCCGCATTCGCCCGCTGCCATTCGCTCGAGAACATAGTGATCCCCGCGAACGTAACAAGCATAGGCACCCAGGCATTTTTTGAGTGTCTGAAGCTTTACGAGGTCACCGTTCCCTCCGCCATCAACGCGATCCCTTATTCTCTGTTCTTAAATTGCGAGAATCTTCGCGTGGTAACGATACTCGGCGACCTTTCAGTAGAATTGAATCAGTACACACCCTGCATCGCATACGGCGCTTTCGGAGGGTGCACCTCTCTTGAGAAAATATACGTCAAGGGCGGCGCTCCCAAACTCAACAAGGTCAACAGCGGCGCATTCAACAATTCGAGCACCGAAGTCGAGGTCCACTTCCTGCCCTCCCATCCCGAATGGGGCTCTACCCGTTCCTTTGACGTGGGCGGCATGGAATACACCTATATCTGCGACGTTGCCGAGGTCATATCCGTCGATATCAGGGAGCGCGGCACGACCGACGTAAAGCGCGATCTGCGCTTCACGGTCAGGCTCTCCGCCTACGAGCCCTACACCGTGGAACGCCGTTACGTCGTGTTCACGAACCTGAGCAACGATATAAGCATCACCCTCGAGTGCCCGAACACCTTCTCCACCGATCCCGACGGCGCATACCTGACCTTCACTGCGATACTGCGCAGTATCCCGCAGAGGCATTACGACAAGGTCATCTCCGCTCAGGCCTTCATCGAGGTCCGGAGCAAGGAATACACCGGCACTGTCGAGTCCAACAAGCTCGCCGCCTCCATAAACGACCTGCTGGACTGAAAAATCAAATACAAAAAAGGGCTGTTTTGGGTGCATTCACTTAAGGAGATGCAGGTTTTCAGCCTGTAGAACCCAATGAAGACAATTAGATCCGGGGACAGCGATATCCTCGGATCTTTCTTTCGTTTTTAAGCTGAAAACCGCGAAGCGTCTCAAAAGAGGAGATTTTTGTGCCGGGCAAGGCGAAAAGCGCAGGAATACCCGTTAGCGGTCTTTCGAGCATTTTCAACGCGGCACGGCGCAAAAAGATACCTTTTGAGGCTGTTTATCCTTAAGTGAATGCGCCCTTAATCAGCCCTTTTTTTATTTCGTTTTTCACACCTCTCTGCGGTTCTCGATGGCCTTGTAGAGGGTTATCTCGTCGACGTACTCGAGGTTGCCGCCTATCGGGATGCCGTGCGCGATGCGCGTCGTCCTGACGCCCATGGGCTTGAGCTTGCCCGCGATGTAGGCGGCCGTGGCCTCGCCCTCGACGTCGGGATTGGTGGCGAGTATTACCTCCCTGACCTCCCCCTTCTTGACCCTTTCGAGGAGCTCCGCGATCCTGATATCGTCGGGGCCGACGCCGTCCATGGGCGAGAGCGTACCGCCCAGCACGTGATAGCCGCCGCGGTACTCGCGCATGCGCTCCATGTAGGAGACGTCCCTCGCATCCCTTACGACGCAGATAACGGACTTATCCCTCTTGGGATCGGCGCAGATGGAGCAAAGCTCCTCCTCGGTGAAGTTGCCGCAGACGGGGCAGTATTTTATCGCCTTTTTTGCCGTTATTATGGCGGAAGAAAGGCCCTCCGCCTCCTCCTCGGGGAGCGTGAGGATATGGTAAGCGAGCCTCTGCGCCGTCTTTATGCCGATGCCCGGCAGGCGGTTGAGGCGCGCTATCAGATTTTCAAGCGAAGGCGTGCTCACTTATCAGAACCCCAGGTTCATGCCGCCCGTGACCTTGTTCATTTCGCGGGTCATGGTCTCCTCGGCGAGGGCGATGGCGCCGTTCACCGCGGCGATTATGAGATCCTGCAGCATCTCCACGTCGTCGGGATCGACGCACTCGGGCGCTATCTCGATGGATTTGAGCTCCTTGCGGCCGTAGATCGTGACCTTTACTGCCCCGCCGCCCGCGGAATACTCGAGCTCGCGGTTCCCGACCTCTTCCTGTATCCTCTGGACGTCCTGCTGCATCTTCTGCGCCCTCATCATGAGCTGCTGCATATTGCCGCCCATTCCGCCCATATTGAATCCCTTTGCCATTTATGTTTCCTCCTGTTCGAAGCGTATTGCTTTATCATACGGATTATAACATTTTCCTTTTGATTTGTCCATACCGTTTGACAAACGCCCCCGTATTGCATTATAATGTAAGATGAATTTTTATGTAAACGGGCTGTCAAGCCCACCAAGGAGCCATATGAAAAACCTTACAACAGCCGAACTTCGCGAACTCTACCTTCGCTTCTTCCGCGAGAGGGGCCACGCCGTGATCTCCTCCGCTTCGCTCGTTCCCGAGAACGACCCGACCGCCCTCTTCACCATGGCGGGAATGCATCCGCTCGTGCCGTATCTTCTCGGCGCGAAGCACCCCGCGGGCAGCCGCCTCACCGACGTTCAGAAATGCGTCCGCACGGGCGATATAGACGAGGTGGGCGACGAGAGCCACTGCACCTTCTTCGAGATGCTGGGCAACTGGTCCCTGGGCGATTATTTCAAGAAGGAGGCCATCGCCTGGAGCTTTGAGTTCCTTACGGGCGAGGAATGGCTGGGCATCGACAAGGACAAGCTCTATTTCACCTGCTTCGGCGGCGAGGGCGAGCTCCCGCGAGACGAGGAGGCCCACGACTGCTGGGTGGAAATGGGCGTAGATCCCTCCCACATATTCTATCTCGGCCGCGAGCATAACTGGTGGGGCCCCGCCGGCGTTACCGGCCCCTGCGGCCCCGATACCGAGATGTTCATCGACACGGGCAAGGACCCCTGCGGCGAGAACTGCTTCCCCGGCTGCCACTGCGGGAAGTACCTTGAGATCTGGAACGACGTTTTCATGCAGTACAACAAGACGGCGGACGGCAGGTTCGAGCCGCTCGCCCAGAAGAACGTCGACACCGGCATGGGCCTCGAGCGCACCGTCGCCACGCTTCAGGGCGTGAAGAGCGTTTACGATACCGACGCCTTCACGGGGATACTCGGTAAGATCTCCGAGCTTTCCGGCAAAAACTACGACGACGGCGCCGAGACCACGAAGGCCTTCCGCATTATCGCCGATCATATGCGTACGGCGACCTTCATGCTGGGCGATCCCCGCGGCGTTACGCCCTCAAACGTGGATCAGGGCTACATACTCCGCCGCATAATAAGGCGCGCGCTCAGGTACGCCATGCAGCTCGGAATGCCCGAAATGAGCCTCTCGAAGGTCGCTTCGGCGGTCATCGAGACCTACGGCGGCGTTTATCCCGAGCTTATCGAAAACAGGGAGCGCATATTCTCCGAGCTCGACGCCGAGGAGACCAAGTTCCAGCGTACGCTCACGCACGGCATAAAGGAGTTCAACCGCATCAAGGACGGCTTCGCGGACGGCGTTATCGACGGCAGGAGCGCGTTCCGTCTCTTCGATACCTTCGGCTTCCCCATCGAGTTCACCGTTGAAATGGCCCGGGAAAACGGCCTTTCTGTGGACGTAGAGGGCTTCCGCGCGGCGTTTGCCGAGCATCAGGCCAAGTCCAAGGCGGGCGCGGAGCAGAAATTCAAGGGCGGTCTTGCGGACGCTTCCGTTGAGACGGCCAGACTCCACACCGCGACGCACCTCCTGCAGGCGGCGCTCCGCAAGGTCCTGAACGACGAGAACGTAGCTCAGAGGGGCTCGAACATCACCGCCGAGAGGCTCAGGTTCGACTTCTCCTTCCCGAGGAAGGTCACTCCCGAGGAGCTGAGGGAGGTCGAAAAGCTCGTCAACGAGGCCATCGCCGCGGACGTTCCCATCACCTGCGAGGAGATGACCGTTCCCGAGGCGAAGGCCAAGGGCGCGATAGGCCTCTTCGAGAGCAAGTACGGCGAGAAGGTAAAGGTCTACACGATGGGCGAATTCAGCTGCGAGATCTGCGGCGGCCCGCACGCCGAAAGGACGGGCGAGCTCGGCACATTCAAGATCAAAAAGGAGGAGGCTTCCTCCAGCGGCGTAAGGCGCATTAAGGCCGTTCTGGAATAAAACGAAAAACGACTGCCCCCGCGGGCGAAGGGATCGCTATGCCCAAGAAAACAACGTGGCTCGAATACGACTGGGAGCTTGACGGCGCCGACGCGAAATTCGGCGTGGAGCTTTCCTATTACCGTTCCGCTCCGGATGAGAAATACCCTCTGCTTCTGTATTTCTGCTGTCAGCGGAAGGACGATAAGGAGCTCGCGCCCTCGGACACGGCGCGGATAGAGGCCCTTGCCCGAAAATGCGTCAAGCGCACGGGGATCCGCCCCGCGGGCTTCGTGCAGACGAAGCTGCTCCGCCAGTATTATTTCTACTGCGAGGACAAGGCCGCGCACGACAAGATCAATCTCATCGCCTCCAAGGAGAAGAAGCTCCTCTGCCGCGTGGGCGGCAAGCGCGAGGAGGACTGGGCGACCTATTTCCAGCTCCTCTATCCCGACGAGGTGAAATACCAGACCGTCAAAAACCGCGAGCAGACCGCGAAAATGCGCAAGATGGGCGACAACCTTGAAAGCGCGCGCCGCATAAACCTGCACGTCTGCTTCCGCACCGAGCAGGACCGCCTGATGTTCGAGGTCTCCGCCCGCCAGTCGGGGTTCGCGATAGGCAGTCCCGAGTTCATCAGCGAGAGCGACTACCCGAACGGCGTCGTCATTTACCGCATCTCCCCGCTGACGCGCGCCGACATCGACGCCCTCACGGTTAGGGTGATACGGCTCGCGCAGAAGCTTGACGGCAAACTCCTCTACTGGGACTGCAACATCGTTCCCAAAAGCGTTTCGAGGCGCTACTGAAAATGCCCCGCGGATGGCTCGTAGTTAACCGATTCCTCAACACAAGCAAGTTTTCCGATCTCACGATGAGGTTCCTCGCCTCGGCCGAAAAGCTCGGCGCAGAGCTTCGCGTTTTTACGAACGACGAGCTCCTGCCCTGCATGGGCGGCGAAGACGGGCTCCTCCCCATCGAGAGACCGGATTTCGTGCTCTTTTACGATAAGGACGTAATGCTCGCCCGCCAGCTTGAAAGGCGGGGGCTTAGGCTCTTCAACTCCGCGCGCGCGATCGAGCTCTGCGACGACAAATCCCTCATGCATTTCGAGCTCGAGGGCAGGGTCCCCATGCCCCGCACCATCTGCGCGCCGTTCACCTTCGAAAACGTCGGCTATACCGAGACGGGCTTCGTTGACGAGATATTCGCCGAGCTCGGCGCGCCCGTCGTAGTAAAGGAGGTCTGCGGCTCCTTCGGGCAGCAGGTCTGGCTGGCCCGCGATCCCGACGAGGCGCGCCGCATACTGGGCCTTGTCGGAGGCAGGCGCGTGATATTCCAGGAGTTCATATCCTCGAGCTTCGGAAGGGACGTGAGGATAAACGTCGTCGGAGGACGCGCGGTCGCCTCCATGCTCCGCTTCAACGAGCACGGCGATTTCCGCGCCAATATCTCGAACGGAGGCTCCATGCTGCCCCATACCCCCTCCCCCGCGGAGGAGGAGCTCGCGCTTACGGTCTCCGGGCTGCTCGGCCTCGATTTCTGCGGCATAGATCTGCTCTTCGGGAAGGACGGCGAGCCGATCCTCTGCGAGGTCAACTCCAACGCGCATTTCAAGTCCATATTCGACTGCACGGGCGTTAACGCCGCGGACGAGATAATCGCGCACATAATCCGCACCGTTTCATGAAAAGGGTCTGTATCCTCTATAAAAAAGAGGACGCGGAGAAAAACCGCGTCCTTATAGGCAAGTATTTCGCCGCGCTGAAGGATCGGGGCTTCATCCCCGGCCTCGTAATAACGGACAGGCTCCCGGGCGAGGCCGTTTTGCGGATGGTATCCGGCTGCGCTTTCGTAATAAACCGCGGGCGCGATCACGAGCTGACGCGGCTTCTTGAAGGAGCCGGCGTCCGCGTGACGAACCCCTCCGTACTGACCGAGACCGCGAACGACAAGCTGACGACCTTCGAAAGGCTCTCCCCCATAGTCCCGATGCTGGAGACGAAGCTTTTGCCCGCTTCGGGCGAGCCGCCCCTGCCCTATCCATTCGTGGCGAAGCCCGCAGGCGGTCACGGCGGCAGCGGCGTGACTATGATAAAAAACGAGGCGGAGCTTGAAGCCTACCGCGCTCTGCGCCTCGGAAAGACCGTCGTTCAGCCCGTCGCCTCGGAGCTCGGGCGAGACATGCGCGTGTACGTGATTGGCGGGAAGCCCGTCGCCGCTGCGCTTCGAAGCTCGGATTCCGATTTCAGGAGCAATTTCTCCCTGGGCGGGAGCGCAAAGATCGTGCCCGCAGACTCCCTCGGGGAGGACGAAAAGCGGATAGTACGGCTCGTCTCTCTCGCGCTGCCCCTTCACTACGCGGGCGTCGACATAATGCGCGACCGCGGGAGGCCGATCCTTAACGAGATAGAGGATCCCGTGGGAGCGAGGATGCTCTTCATAAACACCGATATCGACCCCGCGGCCCTGCACGTGAGATTCGCCGCGGAGCTGTTCTGCGAAAACGAACAATAATCAGGAGGATCACATATGGAAAACGTAAAAGGACTCTTCGCATTCATCGAGAAATCCCCGACGGCCTTCCACGCCGTCGAGAACGTCTGCCGCGAGCTTGAGGCTTCGGGCAGGAAGCGCCTGAGCGAGGGCGAAAAATGGGAGCTTGAAAAGGGCCGCGGCTATTTCGTAACGAGGAACATGAGCTCCGTCATCGCGTTCGATATCCCCGAGGGCGAGGCCGATTCCTTCCGCATAATAGCGGCGCATTCCGACTCCCCCGCCTTCAAGATCAAGGAGAACGCGGAGCTTTCCGTAAGGGGCAAATACACCCAGCTGAACGTTGAAAAATACGGCGGCATGCTCTTCTCCACCTGGTTCGACCGTCCCCTTTCCGTGGCGGGCAGGGTGGTCGTCCGCACCGAAAAGGGCATGGAGGCCCGCCTTATCGACGTTGACAGGGATCTTCTCGTGATCCCGAACGTCGCCATCCACATGAACCGCGAGATAAACGACGGCTTCAAGTACAACGCGCAGACCGACATGATGCCCCTCTTCGGCGACGAGACCGCCAAGGACGGCTTCAAGAAGCTCGTTGCCGAGACCTGCGGCGTTCCCGAGGAGGACGTGCTCGGCTGCGACCTGTTCATCTACCCCAGGATAAAGGGCTCCGTAATAGGGCACGAGGGCGAATACATGCTCTCCCCGAGGCTCGACGACCTCGAGTGCGCGTATTCCGGCCTTCGCGCGTTCCTTGCCGCGAAGAAGCCCGAGAGCGGCGTGAACATGCTCTGCGTATTCGATAACGAGGAGGTCGGCTCCGGCACGAAGCAGGGCGCGGATTCCACCTTCCTTTACGACGTGATGCAGCGCGTATTCATCGCGCTCGGCAAGTCCCCCGAGGACGCCTTCCGCGCGGCGGCTTCCTCCTTCATGCTCTCCGCGGACAACGCGCACGCCGTGCATCCGAACCATCCCGAAAAGACCGACGCCGAAAACTGCGTCTTCATGAACGAGGGCATCGTGATAAAGTTCAACGCCAATCAGCGCTACACCACCGACGGCGTTTCCGCGGCGTTCTTCCACAGGCTCCTCAAGGAGAAGGAGATCCCCTTCCAGCATTTCGCCAACCGCTCCGACGCTGCGGGCGGCGGTACGCTCGGCAATATCTCCGGCTCCCACGTTTCGATCAACACGCTCGATATCGGCCTCGCGCAGCTCGCGATGCACTCCGCCTGCGAGACGGCCGGCACGAAGGATCTGGATCACATGATAGGCGGCATGACCGCGTTCTACGATTCCACCGTCAAGGCCCCCCGCGACGGAGAGTTCATACTCGGGTAAAGCTCAATAATATAACGCTCCGCAGCGCAGGCCCGACCGTGATAAGGAAGTAATTTAATAGAGTTAACAGCAGTCACGATTGGACACAGCAAGGCAAAGATAACCTGAGATTAGCAATGATGCTTTTCTCAGGTTTCTTTTTTTGTAAATATCATTTCGCACATTCGTCAGATCCGATTCGGTCTGCTATCATATTCTCAGAACCACAAGGAGGATATGAATATGCGGACCGTTTTCAGAATACTGCTTGCTCGATATGGCTGCTGTTGGCAATACTGAAGCTTGTGTTCAAGATCGCGGCAGGCGCGGCGGCGTTTGTGCTCACTATCTCCGGAGGACTGCTGCTCGTTTACGACCTGTTCCTGCTGATAATCGGCCTCGGCTCCAAGGAGCTTATGCTCCAACTCTTGACCATCGGCGGTCTGCTGATTGCCGTCCCGCTCCTCGCGGGGATTATGACCAGCCTACTGGAAGCAGCACAGGAACCTATCAAAGAATTCATTGAATCATGAAAGGAGGATACTCACATGGATATCACATACACCAAACGCGGAGACTATTACTATCCCGACCTGACGCTCCCTCCCCAGCCGAACGGGGACATCGGCCGCTTCGGACGGATGCGGAAAAAGTTCCTCAAGGAACATCAGCCGGACACTTTTGCGTTGATGCTGATGGAGAACACCCTGACTCAGCACCTCGTCGCCATTGAGCGCGAAGCCAATGAGCAGATCGACCTCATTACCTCCCAGCTCGCCCAATCAGAAGGCGTCACCGAAGACCTCAAAGCCCGCGATCAGCTCGGCTGGATACAGGCAATGAACTCCTGCCGGGCAAGAGCAGAGGAACAAGTCATGCGCGAAATAGTTCTTGCTTGAACGCAATCACGGACGGCACATCACTATTGTGTGGTCCGTTTTTTCTTGATTTATTGGCAGCTATTAAAACCATACTATTGCTTCTATGTTTGAGCTAACATACCGATGAACTTCGCATTAGTTCCGCTTGCTTGTATTATATATAATGTGCGCAAATTGTACCGTGCTTATTATTCACTGATATGTTACAATCAAAGCGAAGTGAAATGCAGGGAGGCTGGCGGCTGTGGATTTTGGAAAAAAGATAGCAGATGCAAGAACCTCAGCAAATATAACACAGCAGGAGCTCGCAGATAAGCTCTTTGTTTCGCGCGAACTTATTTCAAAATGGGAAAACGGATCGCGTCGTCCTGATTTTGAAACCGTGAGTCAAATAGCAGAAGCTCTCTCGATTTCACCGGATTCTATTGTTCGAAAGGAAGATCGCGTTTTCGAGGAGCTTGAAGATTGTGTCCCTGACGAATGCAGCATTCCGCGCGAACATCTTTCGGCTTTAATAGGATCGTTTATTTCGAAGCTTCCTCAGCCTGATGCTGGGTTGTTTTTTCGAAGATACTATCAGTTGGGCTCATATTCGGAGATAGCAAAACTCTTTGGCATGAGCGAAAGCAAGGTTCGTAGCCGTCTTTCCAGAACAGTAAGAAAGCTGAAAGCTTTTTTGAAGGAGGAGTATAAAAATGACCGAAACCAGAATGTTTGATGCAATAGCGCATATCGACGAGGATATAGTCGATTATTGCGTGATTAGCACAAGAAACTATCTTGCAAAGAACAGTGAAAGAAAGAGCAGGGCGAGAAGGACGTTGTTTGTTTCCGTTGCGGCATGTCTTGGAATAGCATGTGCGGTTATAATAGTTCCATTTGCCTTTAATAAGCCAAGCTCGGTGACGCCGCATCCGGATCCGATAGTAGGCAATGCACTCATGCCTAATCAGATCCCTTTGGAATGGTATGATACAGCAGGCTGTATTGAGGCTTTTGCTTTCCGACAGGATGGCTCAAAGTACCGACTTGAATTGAAGGACAGAACTGCTATTGCGGAACTCTCCGTTATTTTTGAGAACTATAACTGGACATTTAATGTTTCAAAGCCGAGCATTGAGGGCTTTAGGAGTGATGGGGATGTTATTCTCCGCTGTGAAGACATGCAGCTGAGTCTTTGGTATGGTATGGATTATGTACGATATAAGAACGGCGACGAGGAAAAATGGTTCCTTTCATCGTCGCCTGAAGGGCAGCAATATGAAAACATCGCAGAAGCACTTGAGATTGTGCTCAGATCATATTGCAATGATTGAAAACGATTACCAAGCAGCTCTGCTGTAATTATTTATTTATCAGGCGGAACTTGGTCGGGATTCCAGTTCCTGTCAAGTTCGCAAAGCACGATCCGCAACGACAACCTCGGTTTCTCCAGTGTGTTCCTCGATGCAAATTATACATTCGGCGTTCACGCATGATTTTTGAAGGAGCATAACAGCGACAACGATTTAACAATATTTCAAAAGGATTGCCGGGGCGGGTAGAATCAGTCACTTGCCCCGGTTTTTTCGGAGATGGGTTTCGTTGCAAATAAGTTATCTTTTTTGCAATACTTTATTAGGAGCTGACAGCATGAAAGAAATAACGGAACGAAAACAATTTGATCGAAGGGTGATACTTTACGCTCGAATTCTGGCTTCGGCAGCAGCAGCTATTGCATTTACAGTGTATTATGTCAAGGAACCGCATAAATACGTATGGATTGACTATGCCGCGCCTTTTATCTTGTGCATGTTTTTTACAGCTGTTCTTGTAAAGTGTATCCCCGTTATTGTCGAGGGAATATCGCCAAAGTCAACAGAACCTCCTGCAGTTGACGGCAGAACCGAAAAACATATGCGTATCTTTATCGCAATAATAGTTGGTTCTCTTTTACTCCACGTTTTAACCATGAATATCGGAGTGTTGCTTTTCAGGCAAACCCATGCCGCATACAGAAACAGCGGTTATTTCACGCTGCTGCGTACAGCATGGATGAAATCCAACACCGATGTGCAGCATTATCTTGATATTGCAGAGCATTGGTATGTAAGCGACGGAGAGGAACGACTGTATATTGTATTCTTTCCCATGTTTCCTTTGATGGTAAGAGGATTGAATCTGATAATAGGAAACAGTTATGCATCTGCTCAGGTAATAAACACGGTCGCTTCTTCTCTTACTGCTGGGATAACATATTTAACGCTTCTTCCTGACCTTGGAAGAAAACGATCTGTTTGCGGTGCGTTTATTATTCAGATCCTTCCAGGTGCAATCTTTATGAACTCGCCTATGTCCGAACCGTTATTCATGCTCTTTTCGGTTTGTGTATTCTATTTCATTAATAGAAAAAAGCTCGTCATTGCAGGTGCTTTTGCCGCATTAGCAGGGGCAACGAGATCACTGGGATTACTTCTTGCTGTTCCTATAGCATATGTTGGAATAGGAGAAACAACAAATTGCATCAAGAGCGGCAAACCGTGGAAGAAAAGTGCTGCAATTATTCTTTTGAGCCTTGCTTTATCAGTACTTGGAACGCTGTGGTATTTGGAAATCAATTATACCGTTCATGGGGATCCCTTCAAATTCTTAGAGTATCAGTGGTCAAACTGGCATCAAAAAGCAAGCCCGTTCTTTGATACAGCACGATATATGCTGAACAGGGCGATAGATATTAAGCCGGATAGTATCAATACCATAATATCGCTTTGGTTGCCGCAGCTGACAGCAATATTCGTTTCTCTCTTTATAATCGGCATCTTCTCAAAGCGTATACCTGCGCCCCAGCTTGCTCTGTTCTTCCCATACTTTATTGTAGCTATAGGATGCACATGGCTGCTTTCTGCCGTGCGTTACCTTGCTGCTTTGCTTCCGATCACAACGGCGTTGGCCTCTGTTTGTGACAAACCGAAAAATACTATTCCATTATTTGTTCTGCTTTCAATGCTATATATTGGCTATATGCTTATGTATATGAAGCGTATGTCGATTTATTGACAATTTGGATTATCTGAGACAGCTTTGTCATCAACGGGACCGCAGTGCCCCATGATAATATATTTTGAAAAGCTTGTCCTCTTTTGGCGGTTTCGATTGTTATTATAGTATAGGGGGTTGAAGGATGGCAGATGATTTGTTGATTGATAATGAGTTGCGTTATCTGCTTGTTGATGCAATAGAGAGTGGTGACATTTACTTGATTCAGTATTATCAGTCTTTGCTCGAGGATGAGGAGTACCATCAAAGCACTTTGCATACTGACTATCCTGATACTTATTCCTTACTGCATTCCTTGGAGGATGGACTTGCCGAATGGCAGAGTTACTAGTATAATTAAGTATCTTGTTATGTTGCGTGAATAAGGAGTGGTTTAGGAGTATGAAGAAAGCCCTGTATTATGCTTTGATTGCAACAATACTATTAACCATTGTGATTGCAGCTTTATACATACGAAAGCAGATAATGCTTGAGAACGATTTGAGTGTCGACATTTTTGAGGGGTTCACGGCATTGTTGTTATGCATATTGCTCATACCGATAATAATTGCTGAAGTCGGACTCTTTGATGGAATCATGATTCTAGTTTCCCATAAGAATCGGAACGCAAAAAGGATGGCCCTTGGTCTTACCTTCGTATTCTCAAGCATTATTTGTTTAGCAATCGCAATCCCCCAGTTTTTAAATACACCGTTGTTTGGCGGGTACGGAGTACTGTATTGGGTTCAAATTGCGCTAATTACAGCAAATACCTTACTTTTAGTGATTCTACTGCTGCATTGTTTCATTAGTAACATAAGAAATGGAGACTCCTAAGCAAGAAAGAAACCTAATTGGCGGGGATGAACATCTCGATCTTTAGGGGGTTGTGCCATAATCATCATCCTCACCCTGCACACATGCCCCTGAGATTCCCGAATGAGTATCGTTTCGGGGATCTTTTTCAGGTAAAGCTTGCTGAACTTCGTGGTGCCATAGTAGGCTTCGAAATTGGCGACGGGAAGTACGACCCAATCGGTATCCTCACGACGGTTGGCAAGATAGAATGCGGCAATGTCCTTTAGGACGTCGATCGGCACATCCTCCGGGCAGAGGATGGATAGCATATCTGAAACGTGCTGCGGCAATTCGTATTCCTCCATGCGCAGCGGTCCTGCCTCAAGCGCATCGGCGAGGATATCGTCAAAGCGAAGCTTCCATGTTCCTTTGGTATTGAGTGCGAATATCGGCACCTGCAATCCGCGGACGTCCTTCTGCCACTCCTTTGTAAACCCTCGGCGCATACCCTCACACTTTTTCACGATGGAATCGTGCACGACGCCGGGGTTCTTCTTCGCAAAATCCATGACTTTTTTTGCATGGCGGTAATACCAGCCGCTGCCGTTCTTATCCACAAGCTCCGGGAAGTCAGCTGACAGTTCCCGAAAGTCCACCGGCGGAACGGAGCTTTTGCTTTTATCCGGTACGCTGCACCATGCCTTAAGAGCGTTCAGGGCGTAGTCCAGCCTGTCGCGCGGATCGCCCGGGAGAAGGCTCCCGTCCTTGGCATGGAAAAGGTACCCCCGGCCGATTATCGTAAGGATACGCTTGAAACCGACGAAATCACACATCATTTCGATCGTGAATCTGCCGAGGAAAGTCCGATCCTTTTTCCCGGACGACCTATAGACCGGCTTGCCGGTGTAGGCTTTGAATTCCTTCCATTCGTTAGTCATTTCCTTCTCTTCGCGCGCTTCTCCGGAACGGGCTCCGATACGTTCCTCATTACCGCTAAAGGAAGCACCTTCAATGCAAACTCCCTTTCACCCAGAGCCTCGACACATTTGAGGACCTCGTTTTGATCAAGCCGTTCCGCATCTTTGTACGGCGGATCTATGAGGTTTATGCAGTTCAGGGTTAGTTTTGTTTTCGTTATTCTGGTGAAAAAGGCCATAAAAATCGATAGTAATGCATCACCCCAAATCCGTAATGAGAATTCATCTTTTTTTGTGTTAATTGATTATCTCATGCATAGTTTCTTTTCACCGACAAATTGCGAATCAATACCCTTCGGATTCAAGCCGTACATAGAGCTCATCATACGCTTTTTTGTCAGCGTCCTGCCATGACAGGCCTTGATTGCGATAGCGCATTGCAAGGGGCTTCAGATCGTTTCTATAGTAACCTTCGCACTCATAGGGACGATCATAGGCAATTATCACCATCCGTTGCTTATCGACGGTGATGCGGAAGTCGGTCCCGATGCTGTCTCCGGAGATCGGATCATCATCGATTACAAATGTCGTTGTCCAAACATCCACGGTGATCTCGCTTTCGGACTCACTGACCACATCTATTTGGCCTATTTCGCCGCGAGAAACTTCAAGGACGTTTCGATATCCCCCATAGAGTCTGCACATATCGATCTCAAGTTGGTTATCATAATAGAACAGATCTGTATCCTCATTCCTGTCCATAATATCCGAATAATCCGCGAGTTCGAGAGTAAGATAACGCCCGGCGTTATAGCGGCGCATCAGCTCCGCCGCGAGCCATTCGACCGTTACCGGATCGGGCCTTTCATTGGGATCCGGAGTCGGTTCAGGGGTTTCGGCCGGTTCGGGCGTTGGTTCTTCCGTAGTGGAAGCAGTTGGCTCAACGGTCGGCACTTCCGTATCCTTTGCGGGGATCTCTGTTTCCGTAACGGGAACAGGCGTGTTGTTTGCCGCATTCTGCTCCGATCCGTTCCCCCTGCATGAAACAAGGCAGAAAAAAGCGGCGACACATAAAACCAAACTGATGATGATCTTCATTGTTATTTTCATCTTCCGAACCCCTTTCAATAACCGTGGTCGGTAAGCCATTTGGCATCACGGATTATCTGCTCATGCAGGACTTCATATGCCATTTGCCCGGCTTCCTGCCATGAACAGCCAGTATTTATATAGCCTGCCGCTAAAGGCTTTAAGCTGTAGGTATAAAAGCCGTCGCCGACGTCTCTGTCAAAACCGATCACGGTAAAACCGGTGTCATCCTTGCGAATCGTTAAAATGATCTCTTCGCCGACTCCTTCACTTATGCCGTCGGTGATCTCGGTATAGACGTATAAGCGCGCTTTGATAAGCTCGTTCGTATCATCTATTTTTTCAAGGATCTCAGCAGTGCCCGGTTCTACCGAAACGAGAGGCTTCAGCGTGCCGAGGCTGACCCTTTCCGCCTGCAAAACAGCGTCCCAATAGAACAGATCTGTCTGCTTGTTTCTTTCCATTATATCGGAGAAATCGCACGCTTCGCCCGTTTTCCTGCCGAGCCAGTAACGGTACATGAGCTCTGTCGCAAGCTGTTCTACAGTAATGACTTCGGGCGTGATCTCGGCTTCGGCTTTTTTCAGCTCTGCAGTAATTAGGCTTTCCCTTATCTCTTTCTCTTCATGTGATACATTGACGACGTCAAGCTCCGAAAGCATACGGTCAAGACGATCTGCCCTCTGTCTTGCACCTTCCTGTTCGGCAAGGACGCGGGTATAGGCAAGAAAGGCTCTGTCTATGGGGATCAGGTCGAGCCCAGCACCGTGAGAGGGGACGGTCCCGAATACGCCCTCGTACATGGCGGCAAATGCTTCATAGCCCGCAGAGTCAAACTCAATGCTCTCTATGTACAGGCCCTTTGTGTTTTCCCATAATTGAACGGTACAATCCTCCGTGCTGAACCTTGTTCCGTCCCTTGAGATTAGGTTCAGCGTTACATGCGCCGTGTAGCGGAAAGCCTTCTGTTCAGCCTGCAGGTCTGAGATCTCCAGTTCAGCTGCGTTTGCGCCGTCGGGGAAATAGTCGCCGAAAGCAAGAAGGTGATCAACGTATGCAGCGGAAAGATAATTGCCGCGGTCCGATAGACTGTCTCCGCGGAAGCAGCGAGCCGCAGCTTCATAATCGCAGAAAGAAAGCGAACGGAAGGCATCGTTTAAAAGGGCTTCAATACGCTCCCTATCGGAATCGTTTACCGTTCTTTTAGGAGAAACGGCATATACGACCCTGCCGATGCCGGGAACCTCGGCCGCAAGAGCGGGGCGAGCGACGAATATAACCGATGCAGCAATAAACAGCAC
>JAILRE010000052.1 GCA_024698505.1 Clostridiales bacterium
AGAGGCGATTCTATGAAAAAGGTAAAGAAAATCCCGAACTGCTGTTCATACAACAGTCCGGGTTTCACTTATAGCCAACCTTTTCAGACAGATGCCCAAATGGTTTTAGATTTAAAACTTTCTTATGAGCACCCGCCTAAGTTTGCCGGGGCTGTTTTTTGCGTTTTCTTATTTTTCTTTGTTCGCGATCCTCGTCAGAAACTCCTCGAATTTATCGCAGAGCTCATATTTTTGCGGGCAGTAGGTTATGCCGTGCTTCGCGCCGCGGATAAGGCAGTATTCCGCGGAGGGGAGCCTCTGCGTCAGCATATCGTAGGAGACGGGATCCACGCGGTCGTCGTTCTCGGCCTCGACTATCAGCGTGGGAACGGATATTAGGTCGATATCCTTCGTGACGGCCCTTGAAAGCCGGAATATCTCCTTCAGGCGGCTCGTCGCCATGCCGCAGTAGATCTCGGTGGTGAGCGATTCGAAGGTCTCGTTGGTGAGGACGTAGGGCATAACGCCTGAGAACGCGGAGCAGATCCTTAAGTATCGCTTCATCCTGACGGGCGGGGAGATCATTATAAGCCCCGCGATATCGCCCTTTTCGGCCTGCTTTTCGGCAAGATCCGCCATCAGGAGCGCGCCCATGCTGAGGCCGGAAAGGATTATCCTTTTGCAGCCCATCGAACGCAGGGAATCGAGCGCAGCGCCGACGTCTCTTCGCCAGTCCTCCCTGTTCGCCTCGTTCATGCGGCCGAGCGTTTCGCCGTGGCCTGTGAGCTTGGGCATCACGGCCGAGAAGCCCAAAGAGACCGCCCTGTCGTAAAGGCAGCGCATATTGTCCGGCGTGCCGCCGAAGCCGTGGCAGATGAGGACGCCGATATCGCTCCCCCTGTGACTGCGGGGGGCGGAGGCCTCCGTAAAGCCCCATTCCTTGTCCTTCGCGTTTTTATCTATCCTGACGCCCGCTATGGTCATTTATCAATAACCTTCCTTGAATTTGATCGTTTTCATGCATTCGTCGCAGATGGGGGGGAAGGAGTCGCTCTGCGTGGTGAAGGTTAGCCCCAGCACCCAGCCGTTAACGTTGATGCAGTACTCCAGCACGTGAGTCAGACGCGAGTGATCCTCGGGCGGATCGTAATCGAAGCGCACGCGCATGGCGGGATGCCCGTCGATGGTAAGATACTCGAACTCCTTGATGAAATAATAGGAATTCAAGTTTTCTTGCATGTACTGCTCGTAGGTCTCCTTGGTAAAGCCCGCGACCTCCTTCTCGTAATCGGCGCCCTCGTCCGTAACGTAGGAGAAGAGGAGCTTCTTCCCGTCCTCGAGATAACAGCCGTACTGCGCGTTATTGGAGAACAGATGCCCCCTGTATACGAGGAACGGCGGCCAGTTGGCGGAAAGGAAATCGTCCTCAAAATAGCCGTCGTCGCCCAATTCGTACTTGGCGGGATCGGGAGTCGTCATCCACTGCGGGATCTCGGTGGCGTTGGGATCCTTGGTGGCAAGCTCCCCGGCAGAGGGATCGGGAGTGGTCTTTGCAGGGGCGTCCGTGTCCTTTGCGAAGTCATTCGGAGTTTTGCGGCACCCCGTAAGGAAGAGCGCCGAGAAAACGACGATCAGTATTATTGAAACAAGCCTTGAACGCATAGGTAATTCTCCTTGATTTGTCTTATGCTATTATAATGCATCGAAAGCTTTTTTGCAAGAACGGCGCGAAGCTTAACGGACTGTTAATAATATGCATTATTATTTCCTTGCAAAAGGACGTGTTGTGTGCTAAAATATACAAGGCGATTTATACAGCTCAAGAAAAAGCTCCGAAAGGGAACGGGGTTTGACGCTGCCGCGGACGGCGCGTCGATCCTGTCGGAAACCGTCGATCAGCAAAAAGAAAGGATGGCCTTGCGGCGCAGGGTCAAAGGATCATAAATTATGAAAAAACTCATTTCCTTGATAATAGCGGCGGTCATGCTGCTCACAACGGCGGCGGCGCCCGTCTATGCATCGGGGAAGCCCGTTTTCAAGCTTACAGGCCCCACCTCCGCGAGCGTGGGGGACACTATAAAATACACCCTCAGCATCGAAGGCGAATACAGCGTTCATATTATCAATCTGCTCGTCTTCTTCGACAATACCTCCCTTCGCTTCGTCAAAAGAAGGTATCTGGACGTTGCCGATGAAGCGCGCGAGGAAAACATGGTCGTGAGCGACGTCACCACGGAAGGGAACGCGGTCAGCCTGGGCATAATGATGATGAAGGATCCCCTAAGCACTCCGGGCGATCTGATCGAGATCACCTTCGAAGTGCTCCCCACCGCTAAGGAGAGCGCGTTCCTTGCGATGAGCGTAAGGGAATTCGCGTTCATGCCCGTGGGCGAGCAGAACAGCACTCCCTGCGAATACGAAACTCAGAATATCACGGTAAGGCTTTCGGGCGGCACAGGCTCCGATCCCACGCCCACGCCCATCCCCGGCCCGGGCGAGCACGGCAAGAGCACTCCCACTCCGGATCCCAACGCCACGCAGACCGCGCCCGTTGGCGCATTCACGCCCGCTCCCACCGAAACGGAGAAGCCCGCCGGCTATACCGATCCGCCCGCTACGCCCGTTCCCACCAATACGGACGAACCCGCCAGGACGAGCGATCCCTCCGATACGGACGATCCCGCAGATCGGTCGGAGACTCCCGAGGAGACCGCCGATCCCAACGAGACGGAGGAGCCCGGCGTTTCCGGCGAGCCCGTCGATACCGATGATCCCGCCGTGACGGAGGAGCCCTCCGTCACCGAGAGCGCCGATCCCGGGCAGGCAACGGAAGTCCCCGGCGGGGATGACGAGCCTGCGCCCAAGAGATCGAACGTCGGCTGGTACGCAGGCGGAGGAGCTTTGCTCCTTGCGGGCATAACCGCCCTCGTCATCGTTCTGGCGAAGAAGAAAAAGAAGAATAAGTAAAAGGAATAAGGAGCATCGTAATGAAAAAGCTCGCCGCGATCATAATAGCCGTCTGCATGCTCGCGCTCGTCCCCGTGACGAACGCCGAGACCCGCGCGCAGATAGGAACGAGCGTCGGCGGCTTCAGCTCCGAGCTCCTTGACGGAACGCCGATAGACGGCTCGGTATTCGCGTCGTACAGCGTGTCCGCGGTGACCTACTGGGCGACCTGGAGCGCGGATTGCAGGGAGCAGCTCGTGATACTTCAGAGCATCCACGAGGCGCATCCCGAATACGGCCTGTTCGGCCTCCTCTATACGGACGGCACGAGCACGGCCTCTGCCGCGCAGGCCTTCCTTTCGGAGCAGGGGATAGATATCCCCGTGTTCCTCTGCGACGAGGTCTGGCAGGGCGTAGTGAACGAAAGCATGATCATTCCGCAGACCTTCATTGTGAACAGGAACGGGATGATCGTCGAAAGCTGGCAGGCGGCGTTCGATAACGCCGGCATACTCGAAGAAAGGCTTGCCGTCTGGGCGGAGGTCTTGCCCGCGGCCGACGGCGACGCCAACCTCGACGGGGAAGTCACCTCGGGAGACGCGCTCTACGTAATAAGGTGCGTCATGCGCCTCATCACGCCCGGAGCGGAAAACACAGCTCACGGCGATCTGAACGGCAACGGCGTCCTCGACAATGCGGACGCGCTGATGATAATCCGCAGAGTGATGGGCCTGAAAGGCGCGTAAAATGAAAAACGAGCGGCCCCGCCATTTAGCGCGGGGCCGCGTTTTTGAAACAGGGTATGGAAAAAAAGAACGCCAAAACAGAAAAGCTCCGCATTGCGCTGCCCGCGGCGATATTCGCGGTCGGCGCGGTTTTCTGGATCGTCGGCATGCTTGACGGCGAGGCGGGCGCGGTGCTGAGAAAGGCGATTTACGTCTGCATGGAATGCATCGGTCTCGGTTGAATATGGGCTTTCTCGGTTGGCTTTTCGGCTTGGATAGGGACGAGCTTGGGGATCCCGCGGTGATCGCGGGGATCGTACTCAGCTTCGTTCTTTTTATTGCCGCCACGGCGGTCATGGCCCTGCTTATCAAAAGGAAAAGGCTGAGCTTCGTAAAGGCTTCCCTCAGGGCATGGGACAGGGCGAGGGCGCTTTTTCAGGGCGCGTTCTTCGTGCTGACGAACAGCTTCGCTGTGGGCTGGCTCAAGGGAACGGTGTACGGCGGCAAGCTCAAATTCGTCTGCGTGCCGGGCCTCGGCTGTTATTCCTGCCCCGGCGCGTGGGGCTCTTGCCCGATAGGCGCGCTGCAGGCGGTGCTGAACGAATTCGATCCCAAGGCCTCGTTCCGTCCCGACGGCTCGTTCGTGAAAAAGCCCGTCTACCTTTTCGCGTTCTACGTGATAGGCGGCATGATGATGCTCGGCGCCGCCGCGGGCAGGCTCGTCTGCGGCTTCCTGTGCCCGTTCGGATTCATACAGGATCTCATCTATAAGATACCCGCGCCGAAGCTCAAGGCGGTCGTTTCGGCAAAGGACGCGAAGCATCCGAAGCTTGGGAGCTTCCTCCTGAGGCTCGACGGATACGCGCGTTATTTGAAATACGCCGCGCTCACAGTGCTCGTGCTGTTCCTGCCCTTCTTTGCGAGCGCGGATCCCGTGTTCTGCAAATACGTCTGCCCCTCGGGCATGCTCTTCGGCGGCATACCGCTCATGGCGGGGAACGCCGGGCTTGCCGGCCAGGCGGGAGATCTGACGCTGCTGAAGCTTGCGATACTCGCGTCGCTCGTAATAATGTCGCTCTTCGTCGCGCGCCCGTTCTGCCGCTATTTCTGCCCGCTCGGCGCGTTCTACGCGCTCTTCAACCGCGTTTCGCTGTTGAGATACGGCGTCGACGACGGGGCCTGCGCGAGGTGCGGAGGATGCTCCGCGTGCAGGAACGCCTGCCCGATGGGCGTCGATCCCGTCAAAACGCCGAACAGCCCCGAGTGCATCCGCTGCGGCAGATGCGGCGCGGTCTGCCCCAACAAGGCGATAAGCTTCGGCATAAGAACGAAAACCCCGAATGGGCGGGGCATCCGCGTGAGAAAACAATAATGAAAAAGCCCGGATAATCCGGGCTTTCATCTTTTTCAGATGTCAATACTCCGCTCTCGCGCCGCCGATGAGCTTGGGCCTTACCCTCGCCATGATGACGATGGCCTCGCCTATGCGGTCGTTCTGCGCGTGAACGGGTACGGCGACGGTATGCAGATGCATCCCCACGAGCACTCCGCCGATATCCATGCCGGCTCTCGCCTGAGCCTTGATATCCTCGACGACGACGGGAACCTCAAATACCTCCGTCGCGCGGACGCTCCACGCGCCGCCCGCGTGCAGCCTGGGCTTGACGCAGACCTGCTCAAGGCCGTATTTCTCCATGCACTCGCGCTCGACGACGACGGCCCTGTTAAGGTGCTCGCAGCACTGGCAGGCAAGATAGAGCCCGCGCTCCTTTATCACGGGAAGCACCTCGTCCATAATGGCCTTGGCGATATCCTCGGTGGAATGGGTCCCCATGTGATAGCCGAGGACGCGGCTCGTGCTGCAGCCGACGATGACTATATCGCCCTTTTTGAGGGGCGGTATGTTGTGCGAGGAAGTCCCCGCGTACTCAAGACCGACCTGACCGTAATTGACGAGCTCGGTAATGGCGGCCTTAGCCTGCGATTTTATCGAATCCAGTGAAAAATCCACTTGAATCACCTCCGTTACTGATGTTATTATATAGCCGATGAAATGAAAAAACAAGGAGCTTGGGAACAATGACCGTGAATATACTTGTAACGCCTCCCGTACTCGAAAAGCACAGGGCCATGATCGAAGCCGCCTGCCCGGGCGGAAGCTTCCGCTATATCCCGCAGAAGGAGCTGACGAAGGAGGACGTACGCGATGCGGAGGTCATAATCGGCAATATCCCGCACGCGCTCGTCCCCTGCTGTGAAAAGCTGAGACTTCTGCACCTCGGCTCTGCGGGCGCGGACGGCTACCCCGCGATAATGCCCGAGGGCGCGTATCTCACGAACTCCAGCGGCGCTTACGGCCTCGCCATATCGGAGCATATGCTCGGCATGACGCTCGCGATCATAAAAAAGCTTTACCGCTATTGGGATAATCAGCGCGCCTGCCTCTGGCGCGACGAGGGCGGCGTCACCTCCATGGAGGACGCGGTAGTGCTCGTCGTCGGCATGGGCGATATCGGCGGCGACTACGCGAGAAAGTGCAGCGCGCTCGGCGCGTACGTGATCGGCATAAGGCGCAGGCTCCGCGAAAAGCCCGATTACGTTGACGAGATGCATACCCTTAATGAGCTTGACGAGCTGCTTCCGAGGGCGGATATCGTCGCAATGGCGCTCCCCTCGGGGCAGGAGACGAACGGCCTTATGGACGAACGCCGCCTCCGCCTCATGAAGGAGGGCGCGGTGCTCGTGAACGTCGGCCGAGGCAAGGCGATCTCGACCGATGGGCTCGTGAAGGTCTGCGGGGAGGGGCGTATCCGCGCCGCTCTCGACGTGACCGATCCCGAGCCGCTTCCGCCGGAGCATCCCCTCTGGAGGACGGAAAACGTCTATATAACGCCCCATATTTCGGGCTTCTTCCACCTGCCGCAGACGCTGGACAGGATAATAAAGATCGGCTCCGAGAACCTGAGAAGGCTTGTAAACGGCGAGGAGCTTTTGAACAGAGTCGACGGCGAAACGGGCTACCGGGTCGAAGAAAACAGAGCGTAACGCGCAAAATTAACGCCCCGGGGAATTCCCCCGGGGCTTTCGTTTTGCCTTTTTACAGTCTTATTATCTCGTCGCACTTCAAAAGCTTCGCCTCGTATTCGTCGTGCGTGATGAGGAGTATGGAGGCGTTCCCCGCAAGATCGAGCACCTTTTTGGCTATGCGCTCGCGCATGGGGACGTCCAGCCCCTTGAAGGGCTCGTCGAGAAGCAGGGGGTCCCCGCCGAAAGCGAGCGCGCGGGCGATCGCGACGCGCCTCTGCATGCCGCCCGAAAGCTCCTTCGGGAGCTTATCGAGGCTGTCGCCGAGCTCCATCTCGGAAAGCAGCTCCTTTGGGGAGAGGGCGAAGCGATCCTTCGACCAAACCTCGCGCACGTTTCTTTCCGCGGTGAACCACGGCAGGAGCCTATCCTCCTGGAATACCGCGGAGGGGCGTTCGTTCTCGCTCCTTATTACCTCGCCGGAGGCGGGGGAGATGAAGCCCAGCAGCAGGCGCATGAGCGTCGTCTTGCCGCGGCCGCTCTCGCCCATTACGCAGATATGCCTGCCGCCCGAAAGATCGAGCGAAACGTTCTCGAGCACGGGCTTGCCGTCGTATGAAAAGCTGACGTTCCTCAGTTCCATTTCACGATCCTCCCGAGAAGCAGTATAACGAGCTTTTCGAGCGCGATGCTCAAGAGTATCACGGCGGCCGTCCATGCGAAGAGCTCGGGCGTTTCAAGATAGAGCTTGCTTTCGTAGATGGCCTTTCCTATTCCGAATTCGGGATGAGCTATTACCTCCGCCGTTACGCCCGATTTCCAGGCGAAGCCGAGGCCCGTCGTGCAGGCGGAAAGAAAATGCGGCAGCACGGAGGGCGCATAGACGCATTTGAGCTTCTTCGCCTTCGGGAAGCCGAACACATTGGCCATCTCGATGAGCTGCGCGTCGGTCGACAATACGCCGTTTGCGACGTTAGTCCAGGCTATGGGCAGCACCATAAGGAAGGCTATGAACATCGGCGTGAGCGTCGAAGAGAGGTACAGAAGCACCAGTATAATAAAGGAGGTGACGGGCGTCGCCTTGACAACCGATCTTAGCGGCGAAAGCAGGGAGGAGGCGAAGCCGGAAATCGCGGTAAGCACTCCGAGCGCGCTTCCCAAGAGCATGCCCGCCACAAAGCCCGCGAAAACGCGAAGCAGCGTCAGCGCGCAGCTGATCCAGAAGGAGGGCTTTACGCACAGCAAAACGAGCGCCCTTGCCGTGTCGGCGGGCGAGGGGAGCAACAGCTCGCTCCCCACGGCCCACGCGGCGCATTGCCAGACGAATATCCAGAATGCGGCGACAAGGAGCGCTTTTATGGTTTTGTTTTCGAAAAGCCTCTTCACTTAATTCAAATCAATAGTAGAGATCCTCGCCGGGGACCTTGCCGCCGACGGACTTGGGATCGGAATCGAAGAGCACCTCGTACATGGCGGTGGCGGCCTTCTTCATCTCGTTGCCGGTGATGAACACTATGTTGCAGCGGGGGATGGCGGCCTTTGCGATGGGCGCGGCGGGGAGAATGCCCGCGTCGACGATCATCTGGCAGGCCTCGTCGGAGGCGGTGTTGATGAGCTCGACGGCCTTGCCGTAATCGGTCATGAAGTTCTTGATAACGCTCTCATGCTCCTTGACGAAGGAACGCCTTGCGATGATGACGCCCTGGATGAGCTTCGTCTCGCTGATCTTGCTCCACTCCTCGGTGAGGTCGAGCGCGACGCGGAGATCCTTGTTCTTGACCATGGTGGCGGTCACGTTGGGCTCGGGCATCATGCCGAGCTTAACGGAACCCTCGGCCATAAGGGTGGCGAGCTCGGAATGCTCGGCGAGATATTCGACGTTCACGCCTTCGACGCCGTTGGCCTCAAGCAGATAATTGAGCACGTATTCGGGGGTGGAGGACTGGCCGGTGGCGTAGAGCGTCTTGCCGGCAAGATCCTTGATGGAGCCTATCTCATTGCCGTCCTCGAGCACGTAGAGCACGCCCAGGGTGTTGATGCCGAGCATTACGACGTCGCCCTCAAGCTTGTTGTAAAGAACGGCGGCGACGTTGACGGGCAGCGCCGCGATGTCGAACTCGCCCGCTATGAAGGAGGCGGTGACGGCGGAGGGATCGGAGCTGATGGTTATGTCGTACTTGGGATAGTTCTCCTTATTGGTAAGGGGAGCGATGCCCATGCCCGTCGGGCCCTTGAGAGCCGCGATGCGGACGGTGGTGTCGTCGGCCTTTTTGCAGCCGGTGAGGACGAATGCGGCGACTATCATCAGGGCCGCGAGAATGATGGAAACGGTCTTTTTCATTGTTATCTCCTTTTGACCTCTCGGTCGTTATAGTAAGCGGATATCGTGCCCCTTGCGGGAGATCCTTCCGCTCGTTTCAAGTTCGGTGAGCGCGCGGTAGAGCGAAGCGCGGCTGACGGAAAGCGCCTTGGCAAGCGCCTCCATGCCGAAGGAAATATGCGCCACGCCGTTCTGGGCGGTGCTTTCGAAATAGCTCAAAAGCTTATCCGCCGCGGTGCTGCCCGCCATGCACTCTACGCGCTCCGTAAGGAAACGGATGCGGCTCGTCAGATAGCGGCAGAAGTTTTCCGTCAGGGCGAAATCGTTTCGCATGAGCCGCTTGAAGCTCTCCGCGGAGAATACAAGCGCCTTGACCTGCTTTATCGCAAAGGCCTCGGTATTGGGAAGCTCGTCCGCCATAACGGTAACTGCGCCGAAAACGTCGCCGTAGCCCAGTATGCTCATCGTGACGGCGCCTTCCTTCTTGGGCTTGACCGCGCGGGCGGAGCCCATAGCTATTACCCCGAGGCGGCGTTCGTCCGCCGAAAAGAGCTGCTGCCCTGCGGGGATCTCGACCTGCTCCGCAGCCTCAGCCGCGGCGCGAAGCCCGCTCTCCGAAAGGCCGCGAAACAGCCTGCACGCGCTCAATACCTTAATCTTTTCTTCGATCGTCATATCTATCCACCCGGATAATCAGGCCGTGCGCGCTCGTTGCGCTGCGGTGAAAATACTGTCTCATATGAGACTGTGATTATTATATGAGACGGTTTTCGTATTGTCAATAGGTTTCAAAGCCCCAAACGCAATATATTGGAGGCTAAAAGGGGGTGCAATCCTTGTCCGAATGTGGTATAATCGGCGTGAGGGGGAATAACCTCAAAGGAGATAAAGATGGCTGAGCTTTCAACAAGGGAAAAACTGATACTCGCCGGCATGGAGGAGATACGCTCCTACGGTCTGCAGGGATTCTCGCTTCGCCGCGTCGCGTCGGCCTGCGGCGTTTCGTGCGCCGCCCCGTATAAGCACTTCACCGACAAGCAGGAGATGTTCACCGCCATGGTGGATTACGTCAACGAGAAATGGCGCGAAAGGCTCAGGGCGAGGCTGGAGCTTCACAAGCCCGTCGAGGAGACCATTGCCGATATCGCGGTGGACAACGTGGCCTTCCTCTGCGAGAACCCGCATTTCAAGTCCGTCCTGATAATAAAGGAGACGGGCCTTGATCGGCCCTATGCGGGCGCGGCGGTGGGGATCAGCATCCCCTTGAAGCGCCTCTTCATAATCTACGGCAGGAAGCACGGCCTCGGTCGGGAGGAGCTGAGGAGCCGCATTTTCATCGTGCGCTCCCTCGTTTACGGTTCGGCGATAATACTGGGCTCCGACGAAGGCCCGCACGAGGCAAGGACGGAGGAGCTGAGGGCGGCGATACTCGCCGCGCTTCGCTGAGCTTTCGCCTGTATCGGCGGCCCGGGGGCCCGGTTCACACAAATAATATAATATGTTAACAGTTTGTTAATAATAATCCGCGACAGGCGCATTGACTCGAACTTGTTTTCATGGTAAGCTTTAGGTGCTGGAAAAAGACGGCGCAAAGAGTCTTTCATGGAACCTCCTAATTCCATAACTGCATCATAAACGGAACGGGACTTCTTCACCCGTTCCGTTTGCTGTCCATACTAAAAAACGATCCCGAGGGCTTGGGCGCATTCACTTAAGGATAAACAGCCTCAAAAGGTATCTTTTTGCGCCGTGCTGCGTTAAAAATGCTCGGAAGACGGCTAACGGGTATTCCTGCGCTTTTCGCCTTGCCCGGCACAAAAATCTCCACTTTTGAGACGCTTCGCGGTTTTCAGC
>JAILRE010000012.1 GCA_024698505.1 Clostridiales bacterium
CAGGCGTCAAGGTCTGGGGACGTATCTTTTGAAGGAAGTGGAAAAACTGGCAAAGGAAAACGGCGCTTCCATGATTTTGACAAGCGCGGGGGATTGGAACGTCGATTTCTTTAAAAAGAACGGCTTTTTGCTCAGAGGCGAGCTCAAGGACGTGCCGAAAGGCCACGATTGCTACGAGCTCTACAAGAATATCTGAAGCAAAGCAGCAGTCATTTTATTCACGCTGTTGTCCCAAGACATGTGGAGTGCGTGACATGGATAACAAAGAAACAGACAAATCGCAAATGAATGGAAGCATGAAAGATATGGATCAATTGCATTTGGAAAAGATCACTTATCTCAACTGGCACGACGTAGAAGATCTTCGTGTGACCAAAGAACAAAAGGGCTATCTGGACAACAATGTCGGCAGCCTTGCTCTGGCATACGTGATTCGCGAAGCAGGCCTTGCCAAGCAATCGCAGGGCAAAGAAATACCGGCGTAACCATAAGGCCACGCCGATACCACATCCAACAACATTCAATTCAGATACAAGAGCCGCCTTGGGGCACCTTCCTTACGGAGGGTGCCTCAAGGGTGCATTCACTTAAGGAGATGCAGGTTTTCAGCCTGTAGAAACCCAATGAATACAATAAGATCCGGGGATGGCGATGTCCTCGGATCTTTCTTTTATATTTGGCTGAAAACCGCGAAGCGTCTCAAAAGAGGAGATTTTTGTGCCGGGCAAGGCGAAAAGCGCAGGAACACTCGTTAGCGGTCTTTCGAGCATGAAAGGCGCGGCACGGCGCAAAAAGATACCTTTTGAGGCTGTTTATCCTTAAGTGAATGCACCCAAGGCGGATCCTTTCTTTTTTGCTTACAGCCCGAAATTCTCTTCCGCGCGGAGCGTGAGCCCGTTCAGCCTTTCAAGGTACGAGCCCTCGGGGAAGCGGAACTCCAGCTCCACCGCGGCAAGGCACAGGGCGTTTCGCGGGCGGAGCTTCCTGTATGCGGGATCGCGGTTGAACTCGCGTATGCCGTATTTGTCGTCGCCCAGTATAGGGCAGCCGATATGCGCGAAGCTCGCCCTTATCTGATGGGTGCGGCCGGTAACAAGATCCGCCTCGACGAGCGATACGCCGTTTTTCGAATCGAGGACGCGGTAATCCGTTATCATCTCGAGAGCGCCGCCGCGGGGCTCGTCAAAGACCCGCACGAGCGCGGAAGAGGCGTCCTTCTTTGCGTAAAGGCGGAGCCTCCCCGAATCGGGACGGGGCCTGCCCTTGACTATCAAGCGGTACGTCTTTCGTATCGTACGCTGCTTTATCGCCTCGTCAAGGGCTTCCTTAGCCTTCGGATTCCGCGCGAATATCACGAGCCCGCCCGTCATGGCGTCCAGCCTGTGAACGGGATACGCCTCGTCGAATACTCCGCAGAGCCGCGCTTCGAGCGTCGCTTCGCCTCCGTCCGCCTCGGCGACGGTAACGCCCGCGGGCTTTATAAGAACGGCCGTGTCGCGGTCGACGTACGCGGATCGAAGCCCCGCCGTCAGGAGCAGCAGCTCGTCGCGGAAAGGGGCCCACGCGCCGCCCTCGGGAACGGCAGTGAAGGTCATGCGCTCCTTCAGCACGGGATGCTCGAACGAAAGGGAATAGGCGAACAAGGCTATCTGCTCGCCCGGAACGGCGGCGGGATTGTACCGCTGATCGCCCCAAATGGGGTACCCGGCGTGCGCAAGCTGAGCCCTTATCTGGTGATGCCTGCCCGTCTTCAGCGAGACGTCGAGCAGGGTAAGCCCATTCTTCTTAGCCGCGGTCTCGAACGAAAGGACGGCGTGCTTCGCGCCCTCCGTGCCCTCGGGCACTATCAGCGAGGAATGCGAGGCGTCGTCCCGCAAAAGCTCGTCCTCGAGCTTCGCCGCTTCGGGCGGTTCGCCCGTTACGACAGCGGCGTAGCGCTTCGCGGCCCCCGCGCCGTTCTTCTCGGCGAACTGCGGCATAAGGCGGGAGGCGGCTTTGCTCGTCCTCGCGAACACCATTACGCCGCCCACCGGCCTGTCCAGCCTGTGCACGAGGCCGAGATAAACCTCGCCGGGCTTGCCGTACTTCTCCTTGATATAGGCCTTCAGCTCGTTCAGCAGATCGGGATCGCCCGTCTCGTCCGCCTGCACGGGGACGTTGACGGGCTTTATCACGACCAATATGTGATTGTCCTCGTAAAGTATCTTCATAAAAAACCCGCGACACAGGGGGAAGCCCTGTGTCAAGCGATGATCATGCTTTTATATTTCCCTTTCCCATCGGCCGGTCGCGCCGCAGGGGAGCACCAGGCCGCCCCGCGTTATGGGAAGGCCGACCTCGTCGGATCCGACGCTCCCGCCGAGGCCCTTCATTGCCACCTTCAGAACGTCGGTAAGCACCGCGGGCGCAAGGCCCGTCGTATAGGAATTGATGAGGAAGAACGAGGCCATGGGGGAGAGTATCGAAAGGCAGGCCTCAACGAGCGGATACAGCCCGTTCTCTATGCGCCACATCTCCCCGTCGGGGCCGCGGCCGTAGCTGGGCGGATCCATCAGTATGCCCTCGTAAACGCGGCCTCTGCGCGCCTCCCTCTGCACGAATTTCATGCAGTCGTCGACTATGAACCGGACGGGCTTATCGGAAAGCCCGCATTCGGCGATATTCGATTTCGCCCACTGGACTATGCTCTTCGCCGCGTCCACGTGTACGACCTCGGCTCCCTCCGCCGCAAGCGCGCAGGTGGCGCCGCCCGTATAGGCGAAAAGATTGAGCACGCGGAACGGCTCGCCCGGGTGCGCCGCTTTGAACCGCCTCACGACGGAACGCATATAGTCCCAGTTGACGGCCTGCTCGGGAAAGAGCCCGGTATGCTTGAAGCCCGTCGGCCGCACTATGAAGGTGAGGTCGCGATACCGCACGCGCCAGGATTCGGGGAGCTGCTTTTTGTACTCCCAATAGCCGCCCCCCGTGTTGGAGCGAACGTATCTGGCGTCGGCGGGATAGCGGGTATCCGCCATGGGCCAAACCGCCTGAGGATCGGGACGGAGCAATACAACGTCCGCCCATCTTTCAAGCTTGTCGCCTCCGCCGGCGTCGATTATTTCATAGTCCTTCCATTGGGATGCGAGATACATCGGAACCTCCCGAAAAGTCAAAGAGAAAACTGCGCGACAAGGCTCAAACGCCCGGGATCAGGCCGAGAAGGAAGTTGGAATAGTAGAAGAACCTTGCGAGCCTGCTGCCCTCCACAAGATCGGATACCACGTCGAACGGGAGCACCGTCAGTATTATCGGGCAGACCATGAAGAACAGGAAAACCGCGAGCACGCCGTGTATGAGCCCCGTGCCTATGGCGGCGGGAAGCTCCACCTTTCTTAAGACCGGCAAGGGATGTGCGTAGTTTATCCAGCCTATCAGGAACGCGAGCGCTATCCTCAGCGCCGCGAACAGCACGAGGAACACCAGTATGTTCAACGTTACGAGGACCATGGTCTGGTTGTAATACTCGCCGAGCGTATAGATGTTGGCGGAGGCGAAGGCCGCGTCCGCAACGTTCGCCCTGATGCGCTTATCCATCGGGAATGCGACCTCGGAACGGCTGTAGATATCCTCAAGCTCGGCGTTGGAGATCTCGGATATGTTCTGTTTCCTGTACTCGACGTCGGTTATTTTTTCGCTGCCCTCCGTGTAGTAGAGCATCGTGTTGAAAAGCGATTCGTTCTGCTCCACCTTGAAGGAGAGCAGGGGCGTCATCAGAAAGGCGAACAGCACGCAGAGCATGAAGCAGAGTATGTCGAGCGCCGTGTGCAGGAAGCCCTTATAGACTCCCGCCAGCACGAAGAGCCCCAGTATCGCTATTATCGCAAAATCAAGTATGTTCATTTGCCCACAGTAAGGAGAACGAATTCTCCGCTCCTTTCCATAAGGATGTGATGCTCGTCAAGCTTTTCGGAGGATACCGTTATCCCCTCGGGAAGGGACTCCGTTTCAAGGAGCTTGCCCTTCGCGGAATACAGCAGGACGGAGTTTTGCCTTGTGACGACGAGCGAGCCGTTCACAAGATGGCAGTCAATGGTCCCCTCCGGGAGAGTGACGGTGACGGCGTTCTCCTCGGCGACGTCCTTCTGCGAAACGGAGAGCAGACGTACGGAGGAGGCTTCCGAGATCGCGTCCGTTCCCCTCGGCACGAGGAGCAGCACCGGCGTCTCGCCCGAGAGGGAGACGTCCGCGGCCCTGTAACCGTAGAGCTGCACGCGGTAGATCTCGCGGTTCGCGCTGGCGGAATAGCGTATGAGCGATTCCGTTCCCACCACGAACACGCTGGAGTTGGTGAAGAATATGTTTTCGATGAGCTGGCCCGAAACGGTTATAACGCCCGTGGAGCTCATCCTGCCGAGGTCGAAGGTGGTGACCGTCGTCCTCGGGGAGCCGCTGTCCGTATCGAGCTCCATGGTCCAGAGCGTTGTCCCCGAAGCCTCGCTGAAGCCGAAGTTTATCAGCCTGCCCTCGGGATAATCGAAATTGTAGACCTGCTGGCCGGTGGAGTTGTAAACGGTAAGCGCGGTCTCGCCCGTGGGCTTTTTCGTGCATACGGCGGCGTTCGCGCTGCCGCAGCGCACGGCGGCTATCTCGCCCGCGGGGACGATGTCAAACGGCGCGTCTATTATCTGTATCGCGCCGCCGGAGTAAACGGCCTTTATGCCCGGGGTGCCCACAAGCCCCTCGGGCTCGCCCTGGAGCGTCTTCTGGAAATTGAGATCCTCGTCCTTGAAGCTGTAGAAGTTCAGGAGCCCGGCCCGGACGTAGAGTATGCCGTCGCCCGTGCCCTCGGTGATGTCGGAGGCGATCAGGGGCAGGCTCCTCGTTACTATCTGCACGCCGCAGGTGCGCACGGTGAAAACGGTAAGCACGGCCGCCCCCGCGAGCGCGATAATGCTCAGGAGTACGATCGCGATCCGAAGCGCCGTCTTTTTGCGGTCGCGTATCACCAATCTGCGTTTTCTGCGAACCATGTTTCTTTCCTTCCGTTGTTATTTGGCGGCGGGAAGCATTATCTTCAGGGCTCCCGGGAGGAGACTGAATGTGACCGGAGCGTATTCTACGAGCTCTCCGTCGAGCTGAAGGAGCTTCTTTTCACATTCGATCCTGACTTCCCGGGCTTTGAAGTAAGTGACGGGCTTTTTGCCCAAATGCTTTCCCTTTATAAACAGGGGCAGGAGCTTTATGAACGTAAAGAAGCCCACTCCCTTTACGACGCAGACGTCGAAAAGCCCGTCGGTCGCGCTGGCTTTTGGCAGAGCGGCCATTCCGCCGCCGAAGTGCGAGCCGTTGCCCACGGCAAGGAGCAGCGCCTTTTCCTCGATGGTATTCCCGTCGGCTGTGACCTTGACGGGGAACCTGTTGAGATGCGACATGGACTTCAGTATGCCGAGAAGGTAGGGGAGCATCCCCTTGAAACGCCCCTTGTATTTTTCGGTGTTGATCAGAACGTCGACGTCGAAACCGAGACCGCCCACGTTCGTAAAGGGCCTTCCGTTCGCCAAGCCCATGTCAATGGGGCGGGGAACGCCGGAGACGATCGTTTCGGCGGCGATGTCGGGATCGGTCGAGAGCCCGAGCACTCTGGCAAAATCGTTGCCCGTTCCGAAGGGGCATATGCCCATCGTAACGTCGTTCTTGGTGTAAAGGGAGGACGCCACTTCGTTTATGGTGCCGTCTCCGCCCACGGCGACGATGAATCTTTCGCCGTTCTCGTAGGCTTTGTCCGCGAGCTCGGTCGATTCGCCCGCTTTTTCGGTGACGCTGCAGCCGTATTCTATATGTCTGCTGTCAAGGAACTGCTTTACCTTTTCGAATTTGGCGGCGCCTTCGCCTCCGCCGGCGATCGGGTTGACAATGAAATAAGGCCTCATATAAAGGAACTTACCCCCACACTATCTTTATCCACTCTAATAATACTACAAACAGAGCGGAATGTACAGCAAAAGTTTTCCGATACCGCGTTAAGCCGCCTTTTTCCGCGCGGGAAACGCGTTGGGCCGCCGCACCTTCGCTCTTGAAATGCGCCGCGCGATGGGGTATAATAATAATTGCGGCGTGCGCCGCTCCTTTGACTATTAATTGGAGGTTTTCATTTATGGATCCCAAATTCGCAAACGAAGCCGGTATCTGCGTACCGGAGATCATGTTCCCCGCAAAGTCCGTCGATCTGACGAAATGGGCCTGCGTGGCCTGCGATCAGTACACCTCCCAGCCCGATTATTGGGAGGGCTGCGAGAGGATCGTCGGCGACGCTCCCTCCACCCTCAGGATAATGCTTCCCGAGATCTATCTGGACAAGCCCGGCGAGGCGGAGCGCATAGCCGCCATCAGGAAGACCATGGACGAATACATGGCGAACGGCACCCTGCAGAATCTCGGTCAGGGCTTCATGCTCACAAGGCGCACCGTTGACGGCAAGACCAGAAACGGCCTCGTCGTCGCTCTCGACCTCGAGTGCTACGATTACAACAAGGGCTCCACCACCCTCATAAGGGCGACCGAGGGCACCATCGTCGAGCGCATACCTCCGCGCCTCCGCATCAGGGACGGCGCTCCTCTCGAGCTGCCGCACATACTCGTCCTCATCGACGACGAGAAGCGCTCCGTAATAGAGCCCATCTATGAGGCCGTGAAGAATACCGAGAAGTTCTACGATTTCGAGCTCATGCAGAAGGGCGGACATATCGAGGGCTGGTTCATAAACGACGAGGAGATGATCAAGAACGCCATCGCCGCCGTTACCGCGCTCATAGACCCCAACAAGTACGGCCGCGAGATGGCGCCCCTGCTCTTCGCCATGGGCGACGGCAACCATTCCTTCGCCACCGCGAAGGCCAACTGGGAGAAGCTGAAGGCCACCCTGCCCGAGGATCAGCGCGCCGATCATCCCGCAAGGTACGCTCTCGTCGAGCTCGAGAACGTCCATGACGACGGCATAGTCTTCGAGCCGATACACCGCGTCGTATTCAACGTCAGCGTTCCCAAGTTCCTCGCCGCTCTCAAGGAGAAGCTCAAGGAGCAGAACCCCGGCAGCCTCGTCGACATCCAGCTCTTCGAGTCCGAGCGCCGCTTCAACAGGAATTACGAGCGCGCCGTTGCCGAGGGCGGGCATATCATCCCCATCGTCATCCAGGGCAAGCGCGGCTTCATCGCCGTAAAGCGCCCCTCCGCGCAGCTTGAAGTCGGCACCCTGCAGGCCGCTCTCGACGTCGTCCTCAAGGAGACGAAGGGCGCCGCGATCGACTATATCCACGGCGCGGACGTCGTGAACGACCTTGGCTCCAAGGTGCACAACATCGGCTTCCTGCTTCCCTCCATGGATAAATCCGCTTTCTTCAAGACCGTCGTGTTCGACGGCGCTCTCCCCCGCAAGACCTTCTCCATGGGCGAGGCGCACGAGAAGAGGTACTATCTCGAGTGCAGGAACATAATGAAGTAAGACCGCTTTTGAAAGGCCGCGCAGAGCGCGGCTTTTTCTTTTTGCGGATCGGATTTTTCACATTGTGACAAAACTGTTAACCGTCGTCGGGCCACATAGCCCCGATCCCGAAAAAGCCTTGAAACAGCTTGCTTTTCCCGCGTTTTTTCAAAATTCTATATAATTGAAAAACGCCTTCGAAATATTGCGCGATCCGACATTTTATGATATAATATCAGGGCAATTTCGGAGGAATCCATGAGAAAAGGACTATCAGCAAGCATCGTAAGAGCCGTATGCCTCATGCTGGCGGCGGCGTTCATATTCACGCTCGCGGGGTGCGCGGGGTTTAATGGCTGCGCCGGCTGCGCGGACGGCAAGTCCGGCGAAGTACCCGGCTACGCCGTAAAGGTCACCAAGGCGCCGACGGACGAGCCCGAAGCCTCCGCCGAACCGACGGACGAGCCGGGCGGCGCGCCCACCGAGAGCCCCACCGAGATCCCCACGGAAGCGCCCTCGGACGATCCCGCGGAGACCGAGGACGGCGGCGGAAAGAAGACTCCGCCGACTCCCGATCCCGCGCCTTCACCCACCGCGGAGGCGACTCCCGAGCCCACCGAGGAGCCGACTCCGGAGCCCACTCCCGAGCCGACGGCGACTCCCACTCCCGAGCCCACGAAGACTCCGAAGCCCACGGCGACGCCGACGCCTAAGCCCACGAAGACTCCGAAGCCCACGGCGACGCCGACTCCTAAGCCCACGAGGACTCCGAAGCCCACGGCGACGCCGACGCCCAAGCCCACGAGGACTCCGAAGCCCACGGCTACGCCGACGCCCAAGCCCACGAATACTCCGAAGCCCACGGCAACTCCCACTCCCAAGCCCACGAATACTCCGAAGCCGACGGCTACGCCCACTCCCACGCCCAAGCCCACGGCAAACCCGAATCTCCCGTATTATCTCTATTACGAGAAGGGCTCCGCGACGCTCACCATCTATGAGATAGGCGAGGACGGCTATTATTCCAAGGTCTACAAGACCTACCGCACGGCCTATCATCCCACCAAGACGCCCGTCGGCACTTTTACTCTCGGCGGCGATTCCGCGAGGGAGAAATGGCACGCGTTCGGCTCCCACGGCTTTGCGAGGTTCGCGGTAAAATACGCCTCCGGCGTTTATCTCCACGGCCCCCTCTATTGGACTAAGGATCCCAACGATCTCAACGTCGACTACTATGACGGGGATCATTACATCGGCGGCCCGAACAGCGGCGGCTGCCTCAGGATGGTCGTCGAGGCGATCAGGTTCATCTATGAGAATTGCCCCGAGGGCACCAAGCTGAAGATCGTCAACGGCAGTCCTCTCGGCACCACCTCGCCGGATGTTCCGCCGAGGAACGGCCTCCTTCACGACCCGACCGACGTCGACGCCTTGCCCGAACCGTAACATGAATCATAAAGCTCCCCGCCTTCGGGGAGCTCCTTTTTTGCGGGCTGCGCTTTTTCGGCACGATACTTGATAATCCGCGCGGCGTTTGGTATAATATCATAAACCCTTCTGCGAGGAGCCGAAATGAAAAAAACTCATGATTCGTTAATATTTCGCATCGCATGCGTCCTGACGGCGGCGGTCATGCTGCTGCCTCTTTGCGGGTGCTGGCTGATAGGCGGCGATCCGTACGCCGCTGCGCCCACTCCCGAGCCTTCGGCTAAGGTCACGGAGCAGGCAGATACCGATATCCCCTCTACGGAAGCTCCCGCTTATACCGACGTACCCACTCCCGAAGCAACGGAGGAGGCGACGGAGGAACCCACCGAGGAACCCACGGAGGAGCCGACCGAGGAGCCCACGCCCGTGTCCACGGAGACGCGTGCTTCCTCGCGTGAGCCGCGCCCCGCGACGGATACCCCCGCCCCCACCAAGACGCCGAAACCCACGGAGGCTCCGACGCCCAAGCCCACGGACACGCCCAAGCCCACCGCGACGCCGACGCCCAAGCCCACGTCCGTTCCTTCCGCAAAGCCGACCGATACTCCCGCGCCGACTTATCCGCCCATCCCCAAATCGGAGAGGGAGGCTCTCATCAATTTCGAGCACCGTCTGGCTGCCGATTACGCGCCGACCGATCTCGTCCCGATGCAGACCGTACTGGGCGACCTGTGCGCTTACAAGAAGCCGAACGGCCTCATCCGCTACGAGGTGGCGAAGAAGCTGAAGGCCCTGTTCGAGGCCGCCAAGTCCGAGGGTGTATTCAGCTCGGGCAATAAGTTCAGGGTGCATGACGCCTACCGCACGCAGGAATACCAGTGGACCTACTGGAACAACAAGCTGAAAGAGGATCCCCATTACGGCGACGATCCGTATTCCAACCCCGTGTCCGTACTCCCCGGCGACGCCAGCGAGCTCTGCGCTGGCATCGCGGTGCAGATCTGCTCCACGAATTATCCCGCCTGTACGGCAGCTTTCGGCAATTCGAATGAGTTCAGATGGCTGAGGGACAACGCGCACAGGTTCGGCTTCATAATCCGCTATACCGACGCGAAGTCCAATATCACCGGCGTTGTCGGTATGCCGTGGCATCTGCGCTACATCGGCGAGGAGCTGTCGACCGCTATCTATGAGAGCGGCCTCTGCCTCGAGGAGTATTTCAACGATATCCCGAACGGCAATTGACGCCGTAATACGCGGGCTCCGCGGAGGATACCCCCTCCGCGGAGCCTTTTTTTGCCCGTGCTTGCCTTTTCAAAACAAAAATGCTATAATAAAAAATACCGTTTCAACCTGAAGGCAAACATGAAAAAAGCAAAAACCAAAGCTTTATACCGCATTGTATGCGCGCTCACGGCGGCGCTTCTTGCGCTGCCCTTCGCCGCGTGCAGGCTGAATAACGGCGCTCAGGCAGACGTCTCGCCGGTCACTCCGGAAGCGACGGAGCCCGCGGACTATGCGGCTTCCGTCACCGAGCTTCCCGAAGAGACGGGATACGCCGCTGAAATGACGGAAGCGCCCGCCGAAACGGAAGCGCCGACCGAGGCGGCGACGGAGCTCCCCACGGAGGAAGCGACCGAGGCTCCGGAGGATACGCCCGCGCCCACCGCAGCCGGCACGAAAGCTCCGACCGAAGCGCCGACCGCCGCTCCTTCCGCCGCGCCCACCGCCGTACCGACACGCGCACCGACCGCCGCGCCTACTCCCGGCCCCACGCCCGCCCCCACGGCGACGCCGCGTCCCACGGGCACTCCCGCCACCACGGCGACGCCGAGGCCCACCTCCGCGCCTACCGCCGCGCCGACTGCGCTGCCTACGCACGCCCCCCTTACGGAGGCGGAAAGGATGCGCCTCGTCAATTTCGATAACCGCCTGCCGGAAGGCTACGTCCCGAGGGACATGGTCCCCATGATCTCGATATTCGGCAGCATATGCGTTTGCAGGAACAACAACGGCCTCATCCAGTACGAGGTCGGCGTCCAGCTTAAAAAGCTCTTCAGAGCCGCCGCCGAGGCAGGCATATCCACCAAATACAGGGTGCACGACGCCTACCGTTCGCAGGAGTATCAGTGGTCGCTCTGGAACAACAAGCTCAAACAGGATCCCCACTACGGCGACGATCCCTATAATAACCCCGTCGGCGTAATGCCCGGCAACGCGAGCGAGCACTGCGCGGGCCTTGCCGTGGATATCTGCTCCGTCGCGCATCCCGCGTGCAACGCGGCCTTCGCCAATACGACTGAGGGCAAATGGCTCATCAACAACGCGCACAGGTTCGGATTCATATTCCGCTATCAGGCGAACAAGACGCATATCACCGGCGTTAAATTCGAGCCGTGGCATTTCCGCTACGTGGGAGTGGAGGCTGCCGCCGCGATCCGCGCAAGCGGCCTCTGCCTCGAGGAATACCTCGCGCAAACCCCCGCGCCTACCGCGACGCCCACTCCGAGACCGACCGCAGGCCCGACCGCTACTCCGACGCCCACGCCGAGGCCGACCGCAGGCCCGACCGCGGGCCCGACTCCGACGCCTACGCCGAGACCGACCGCCGGCCCGACCGCAACTCCGACGCCCACTCCGAGGCCGACCGCGGGCCCGACCGCTACTCCGACGCCGAGACCTA
>JAILRE010000002.1 GCA_024698505.1 Clostridiales bacterium
AAAAGCGCTGAAATTAAAGCCCTCTATCGGATCGTCGTGGGAGGTGCCGACGTAGTCCTTGCCTAAGAGGTCGAAGAAGTCGCCGGAGATGGTAATATCGGGCAGGCGGCCGACAAGCTCGCCGTTCTCCATCAGGTAAGCCATCTGCACGGGCGTCGCAAAGTGACCTTCGGGCGTGGCGTCGCCGCCGGCCGCGACCGCCACGAGCACCGCCTTGCCGGGCACGAGCTCCTTAAGGCTCTTTGCGGTCGGTTCCGCATAAAGGCCGGGCAAGTCCATATCGGGAACGCCGTCATACGTCGCTGCCGCGGTCCCGAGGTTGGGAAGCCCGTAAGCCGCCGCTGTTTTTTTCGTGGTGAGAAGGCCCTTCAGCACGCCGTTCTCAACAAGAGAAGGCCTCATATCCGGAGCTACGCAGCCTTCGGCGTCGAAGAAGCAGCCGCTTGGAGCGGTTTTGAGGTTCATATCGGCCTTCAAAGTCAGCTTATCGGAGAACACCTTTTCGCCGAGCTTGCCGCTCAGAAGCGACGCGCCCGCGGCGTAGAGATCGCCGACCATATGATTGAGATAACTATACAGGAGCTGCGCGGGTTCGATCAGGATCGGGTATCTGCCGGGCTCGATATCGACGGGCTTGTAGAAGGCGTCGTACTCCCGTTTGAACTCCGCGAGCAGCGCTTCCTCATCGAAGCGGTCGCCGCTCCAGCCGAAGCCGGTATCGAAAAGGTTGCCGCTGCCTCGGCTCTGCGCGACCAGGCTGATATTGAGTTCTCTGCCGCAGCTGACGAGATGCCTGCCGAGGGAGTTGCGGTATTCCGTATAGGTGCGGCTCATGCCGATCTTGTTTGTAAGCGCGAATCGCGGGCAGAGCTCGCCGAGGCGGTCGAGGAAGCGCTGCATCGTCGGGATGAATTCGGCGACCGGGATGATCTCCTCGTCATGGATCTCCTCTTTCTCGAGCGGGCCTTCGAGGCTGCAGGGGTACGGGATGCCGAAGGCAAGCGCTTCTTTAGCCTTTTCGGTCAGCGCCGCTTCATCCGGCTCGCCGAGACAGCCGGCAACGCCGATAAAACCATTTTCATAGACGCGGACGGTGCCGGTGGTTTTTTCGATCTCGCGGAAGCTGTCGATCTTCCCCGCCGTGACGTTGAGCATTACGGACTGTTCTGTTTTTTTGATGAATTCTTTTTCCATTTTGATCACCTCGATTATTGAACGTTCATTTCGGAAACCCTGACGTACGGTCCGCCGAAGCCGACGGGCAGAGGATACTGCTCTATCTTGCCGCAGCCGCCTCCGACGAAGGAGAGGAGCTCTACGTCCCTTGTGAGTCCGTCGATAAGGCCGAGCGTTTCGAACACGTTGCCGGAAATAACGCTGATCTGCGCGGGGCGGCCGAGCTTGCCGTTCACGATCTCATACGCGACTTTCGGCGCGATGGTAAAGGTGCTCATACCGCTGCCGTGCTTGACGGTTTTGATGAAATAGCCCTTTTCGATAGGCGCGATTAGCTCATCGAAGCTCAAGTCGCCTCCCTCTATATATGTCGTCGTCATGCGGACGATGGGCTCGAATTCGCAGTCGATCGCGCGGGCGTTGCCGGTCAGGTCCTCATCGAGCGCAGCGGCGGTCATCGCGCTGTGCAGACGGCCCGCAAGCACGCCGTTTTTGATCAGATAATTCTTGCGCGCCTTTGTACCCTCGTCGTCGTAGGGAACGAAGCCGCTGCCGGGAATTGTACCGCTTTCCGCGATGGAAAGGATCGGCGAACCGACTTTTTTACCGAGCTGCCATTCATCCTTCATGGATTCGTCGGAAAGCATGAAGTCCGCTTCCGATTTATGGCCGAAGCTCTCGTGAGCGAATACGCCCGCAGCCTCCGGGGAGAGCACGACGGGGTATTTCCCGGCTTCCACGGGCACGGCGCTGCGCATACTGTCCGCCTGCTCGCGGACGGAGCCGCGAATGGTTTCCTCAAGGCCGCGGAGCTCCTCAAAGCGGGTCACGCCGTTGCTCCAGCCGCCGTGGAACTGTTTTTCTCCCTCCGCCATCGCGAATCCCAGAACTATACCGCAGGTCTGATAATCATAGGCAACGTCCGCGCCGAGGCTGGAGAGGAAGCGGAATTTGCTGTTCCTGTCAAGGTACTTTCCCTCGGGCAGGGTGACTGCGGGCTCCTCCGAAAGGATCGGCAGGTAGGAAAGCAGCAGCTCCTGCTTCTTCGCGAGCGGGATATCGCGGACGGAGCAGCCCATGAAATTCGAGAGCTCGTCGCGGTTGACTTCGAAGCGCTTTACGATGGGATCCTCGAGTATCGCGGGGTTCGCCGTCGCCGCAGAATAGAGGCCGTCCAGCGTTTCCTGCAGATGCTCCACGTCGGTGACGGAAGCATAGTACCAGAGTTTGCCGTCATACACTCTGAGGAACGCCTGCTTCTCGAGACGGGTCTTCAGCTCCTCGAGCACGCCCGCCTTGTACGAGACCGTAGTGCGGAAGCGATCCTCAATGCGGATGTCTGCATAGTAGCCTTCTTTGAATCTGATCATCTGGTTATCTCCTTTATTATTGAAAATGGTTTAATGGTATCATCTGTCAGGCGCCCTGCGAGACGGTGAACAGCGAATAGAAGTAGCCCTTTTTGGCCATCAGCTCTTCGAACGCGCCCTCCTCCGAAACGACGCCGTTTTTCAGTGCAAAGAGGCCGGTGCAGCGGCGGAGCACGTTTTCGTCAAGATCGTGCGTGACTATCACCCTTGTGTAGCCGTCAAGCCCGAGTATTGCGTCCAGCACCTCAAAGGAGGTCTCGGCGTCAAGGGAAGCGGTTGCCTCATCCACGAACAGTACCGGAGTCTTGCGAAGCAGCGCCCTTGCTATGGATATCCTTTGGCGCTCGCCGCCGGAAAGTCCGGAGCCGTTCTCGCCGCAGAGGTAGTCCGCGCCCTTTTCTTCGATCAGTTTTTTCAGTCCGGACATCCGTACCGCACGCTCGATCTCCTCCTCCGGGAACTCGGAGAACATGGTAATGTTGTCGCGGATGGTGCTGTTGAATACAAACACGTTCTGCTGGATAATTGACACCAGATCGTACAGCGAGCTCGCGGAGATGCTTTTAAGCTCTATGCCGTCGTATAGTATCTCTCCGCGGTAATCGTTGGAGGAGGCCATCAAAAGGTTCAATATGGTGGATTTGCCGCTTCCTGAGCCGCCGACCAAAGCGTAGCAGCCGCCGGCCTTCATCTCCATATCTACGTCTGAGAGCACCGTCTTGTCCTTCTCATAGGAGAAGTTCAGGTCGCGGATAGATATGCCCCTGTTAAGCTCCGCCGGGATGTTATCGCCCTCGTCGGGTATGTTTTTATTGAGCGCTTCCGCAAGCTTGTCGATGAGTCCGAAGGATGATTTTGCTCCCGCAAAGAAAGCGGGGAAGGCTTGTATCGGCGCAAGGATGAAGTTAAGAAGCTGTACGAATACTATCGCGGTGCCGGCGGTAACGCCTTTTCCCGAAAGCGCGAGCGCAGCAGCAATGAAGAATACTCCGAACTGAAGCACGGCTCCCGCAAGGCCTGAAGCATAGCCAACGTTTATGTTGACCTTTGTGCGCTTTTCCGAAGCTTGAGCAACGTCTTCATTTCTGCTCTCATGCATGCGGGAGATGCTGTGCTCCGCTTTAAAGCTCTTTATCACTGAGAAGCCCATGAGCGTGTCCTTCAGCATGCCGGTGTAGCTTTCCTTTTTATCGGAAACGTCCTTCTCCGCCTTAGCCGCGCTGTTGCCGAGCGCTATTGAAACGACTATCGGCAGAAGCGAGATGCCAATAGATATCAGCGTAAGAATCGGACTGTACCAGATCATAAGGAAGAGTGCGCCTATAAACGTTACGCCGACCTCTATCGTGCCCTGGATCTCACCTAAAAAGTCACGCTCTATCGTGTTCACATCATTCGAAAGCGCTGAGATATAGAGCGAGGTGTTTTCTCCGGAGAACGCTTGGATACCCTTTGCCATAATACGGTCGAAAACGTATTCCCGGTATTGCTTCATAGCCTTCGCGCGGAATTCGGGAAGGAAGCGGTGATCTATCACCCAGCTCAGCATCAGCAGCGCAAATGCTCCAACGCCGACTATAAGCAGGGTCTTATAGGAATAGCCGGTATCGCCGGAGATCAGATCGGAGATCGCCTTGATAAGCCACGATATCACGAGATTTGCCGCAGATTCAAGCAGAGCGGCGATCACTGTCATCGTGAGGTTGAACTTATTCTTGCGGAACAGTTCCTTTACGAAGGGGCGGCGAAGGGCCTTTAGTTCTTTTGCGTTCATATCTGTATTCCTTTTTGGTTTTT
>JAILRE010000035.1 GCA_024698505.1 Clostridiales bacterium
CGACGAGGACTTCCGCGCCTACGTCAAGGAGAACGCCCTCGAGCTCTCTCCCCGTCACATACTGCCCGCCGATATGATAGCCTCCATCAGCTACCTCATCGGACTGCCCTACGGCATCGGCAAGACGGACGATATCGACCACCTCGGCAACCGCCGCATAAGGTCGGTCGGCGAGCTGCTCCAGAACCAGATCAGGGTAGGCCTCACCAGGCTGGAGCGCGTCGTCAGGGAGCGCATGAGCCTGCAGGATATGGAGGTCGTAATGCCCTCCAACCTCATCAACACCCGTCCCGTGATCGCGGCGATAAAGGAGTTCTTCGGATCCTCCCAGCTGTCCCAGTTCATGGACCAGGTCAACCCCCTTGCGGAGCTCACGCATAAGCGCCGTCTCTCGGCTCTCGGCCCCGGCGGCCTCAACCGCGACCGCGCGACCTTCGAAGTCCGCGACGTTCACTATTCCCATTACGGCCGCATGTGCCCGATAGAGACGCCCGAAGGTCCGAACATCGGTCTTATCAACTCCCTTGCCACCTACGCGAGGATCAACGAGTACGGCTTCATAGAGGCTCCGTACCGCAGGATAGATAAGAAGAACAAGCGCATACTGGACGACATCGTTTACCTCACCGCCAACGAGGAGGACGGCATGATCGTGGCTCAGGCCAATGAGCCCACCGTCACCGACGAGAACGGCAACACCTGGTTCGCGAAGGACAGGATAGTCGCCAGGCAGCTCGATCAGATAATCGAGGTCAGGTCGAGCGAGATCGACTACATGGACGTTTCGCCCAAGCAGCTCGTCTCCGTCGCCACCGCGATGATCCCCTTCCTCGAGAACGACGACGCGAACCGCGCTCTGATGGGCTCCAACATGCAGCGTCAGGCGGTCCCGCTCCTCATCACCGAGGCGCCCGTCGTCGGCACCGGCATGGAGTACAAGGCCGCTTACGATTCCGGCGTTCTCGTGCTCGCCGAGGAGGACTGCACGGTCAAGTCCGTCTCCGCGGATAAGGTCGTCACCGAGTCCGACGCCACCCATGAGCTCAGGACCTATAAGCTCATCAAGTTCAAGCGCTCCAACCAGGGCACCTGCATCAACCAGCGCCCGGTCGTCAATAAGGGCGACCACCTCAAGAAGGGCGATCAGATAGCCGACGGCGTATCCACCGCGAACGGCGAGATAGCGCTCGGCAAGAACATCCTCATCGGCTTCATGACCTGGGAGGGCTACAACTACGAGGACGCCGTCCTCATCAGCGAAAAGCTCGTCAAGGAGGACGTTTACACCTCCATCCACATCGAGGAGCATGAGACCGAAGCGCGCGACACCAAGCTCGGCGCGGAGGAGATAACCAGGGATATCCCCAACGTCGGCGACGACGCGCTGAAGGATCTCGACGACGAAGGCATCGTCAGGATCGGCGCGGAAGTCCGCTCCGGCGACATACTTGTCGGCAAGGTCACCCCGAAGGGCGAGACCGAGCTCACCGCGGAGGAGCGTCTGCTCCGCGCGATATTCGGCGAGAAGGCCCGCGAGGTCAGGGACACCTCCCTCAGGGTACCCCACGGCGAGGACGGCATCGTCGTAGACGTGCGCGTATTCACCAGGGAAAACAAGGATGAGCTCTCTCCCGGAGTGCACAAGCTCGTCCGCGTATACATCGCGCAGAAGCGCAAGATCTCCGTCGGCGATAAGATGGCCGGCCGCCACGGCAACAAGGGCGTTATTTCCAGGATCCTCCCCGAGGAGGATATGCCCTTCCTGCCCGACGGCACGCCTCTGCAGATCGTCCTTAACCCCCTCGGCGTTCCTTCCCGAATGAACATCGGCCAGATACTCGAGCTGCATCTGGGCAAGGCCGCCAAGGCCCTCGGCTGGAACATCGCGACCCCCGTTCTGGACGGCGCGACCGAGGAGGACATCAAGGCGCTGCTCGCCCTCTCCAATAAGGAAAACAAGCCCGCGCAGGAGCTGCTTGCCGAGTTCGACGGCGACGCCGTGAAGCTCATGCAGGCTGCGGCGCAGGACGAGGCGGTCATGGAGCGCCTCAGGGAGTGCAGCAGGTACGAAGACGGCAAGACCGTTCTCTACGACGGCCGCAGCGGCGAGCCCTTCGAGAACAGGATCTCGGTCGGCTATATGTACTACCTCAAGCTGTTCCATCTCGTAGACGATAAGATCCATGCAAGGAGCACGGGCCCGTACTCCCTCGTCACGCAGCAGCCTCTGGGCGGCAAAGCTCAGTTCGGCGGTCAGCGCTTCGGCGAGATGGAGGTCTGGGCATTGGAGGCCTACGGCGCCGCCAACACCCTGCAGGAGATATTGACTGTTAAATCGGACGACGTCGTGGGCCGCGTAAAGACCTACGAAGCGATCGTCAAGGGCGAGAACGTGCCCGAGCCCGGCGTTCCCGAGAGCTTCAGGGTCCTTATCAAGGAGCTGCAGTCCCTCGGCCTCGATATCAGGGTGCTCGCCGAGAACAAGGAGGAGATCAAGATCTCCGAGGTCTACGACGACGATGAAGAGACCGCTCCCCTCGACGTCCGCATCGACGGCACTGAGGACGACGGCGACAGGGACCGCGACTTCAACCTCTTCGAAGGCGACGAAGACGAGGACGAAGACTTCGACGACGATCTCGGCGACGAGTTCGACGACGATTTCGGCGACGAGGATGAGGATGAGGACGAAGACTCCGAATTCGACGATTTCGGCGATGAGGATGACGATTTCGACGAGGAGCCCACGGACGAGGAACTGCTCCGTGAGGAATCCGAGTCGGATGAGTGATCGCGCAGCCTGAGCTTCGAAGAACACGATCGACCTTAACAGTCAGAAGGGAGATATTACATTGTTTGAGCTTACGAATTTCGATGCTATACAGATAGGGCTCGCATCGCCCGAGAAGATAAGGGAATGGTCCCACGGCGAGGTCAAGAAGCCCGAGACCATCAATTACAGAACGTTGAAGCCCGAGCGCGACGGCCTTTTCTGCGAGCGCATATTCGGGCCTACCAAGGACTGGGAGTGCCACTGCGGAAGGTATAAGCGCATCCGTTACAAGGGCGTCGTCTGCGAAAAGTGCGGCGTCGAGGTGACGAGGGCGAAGGTCCGCCGCGAGCGCATGGGCCATATCGAGCTCGCCGCGCCCGTTTCCCACATCTGGTATTTCAAGGGCATACCCTGCCGCATGAAGATGCTGCTGGATATGAACCCCAAGGATCTTGAGAAGATCCTCTACTTCGCGTCCTTCGTCGTTACCGATCCCGGCAAGACGAACTTCGCTCACAAGCAGCTCCTCACCGATAAGGAGTACCGCGACGCGCAGGCTCAGTTCGGGCCCAAGTCCTTCAAGGCGGGTATGGGCGCCGAGGCCATAAAGGAGCTCCTGCAGCAGATCGACCTCGAGAAGCTCGAGAAGGAGCTCAGGGATGAGGTCGACAACTCCTCCGGTCAGAAGCGCACCAACGCCATAAAGCGTCTCGAGGTCATCGAGGCCTTCATCAAGAGCGGCAACAAGCCCGAGTGGATCATAATGGACGTCATCCCGGTCATACCGCCGGATCTTCGCCCCATGGTCCAGCTGGACGGCGGCAGGTTCGCGACGAGCGATCTCAACGATCTCTATCGCCGCGTCATCAACCGCAACAACCGTCTTAAGAGGCTCCTCGAGCTCCACGCTCCCGATATCATCGTCAGGAACGAGAAGCGCATGCTCCAGGAGGCGGTCGACGCCCTCATCGACAACGGCAGGCGCGGCAGGGCCGTAACCGGCCCCGGCAACCGTCCTCTCAAGTCCCTCTCCGATATGCTCAGGGGCAAGCAGGGCCGTTTCCGTCAGAACCTGCTCGGCAAGCGCGTCGACTATTCCGGCCGTTCCGTTATAGTCGTCGGTCCCGATCTCAAGATGTATCAGTGCGGTCTCCCCAAGGAGATGGCGCTCGAGCTCTTCAAGCCCTTCGTAATGAAGAAGCTGACCGAGAAGGGCTACGCTCACAACATCAAATCCGCCAAGCGCATGGTTGAACGCGTCCGTCCCGAGGTCTGGGACGTTCTCGAAGGCGTCATCAAGGATCATCCCGTCCTTCTGAACCGCGCTCCCACGCTGCACCGTCTCGGCATCCAGGCGTTCGAGCCCGTCCTCGTAGAGGGCCGCGCGCTGAAGCTCCATCCTCTCGCCTGCACCGCTTACAACGCGGACTTCGACGGCGACCAGATGGCGGTCCACGTGCCCCTTTCCGTAGAGGCGCAGGCCGAGGCCAGGTTCCTCATGCTGGCGGCCAACAATATCCTCAAGCCCCAGGACGGCAAGCCCGTCGTCTGCCCCACGCAGGACATGGTCATGGGCTGCTACTACCTCACCCTCCGCTCCGACGAGCTCAACGAGTGGACGAGGAAGTCCGTCGCCGATATGCTGATGAAGCATTCCGAAGCGGGCGAGGTCAACGTCAACAGGGCCGTCAACGCCCTCATGTCCGATGAGGAGCTCACGAAGCTCTTCGCCTCCACGGAGTATGAGGCGGATCTTGCCGAAAAGGTCACGAACCTCATCGCCGAGGCTTCCTGCATGGGTTATGCCGGCGAGGATATCAAGGCCTTCATGATGAACCCGACTCTCCGCCGCATCCACCTGGGCGAGGGCAAGGCCTACAGCTCCGAGGAGGAGGCCCTCATGGCCTACCAGACGGGCTCCCTGTCCCTGCACGCTCTCGTCAAGATCAGGATCGAGCGCGAGTTCAACGGCGAAAAGTACAGGAAGGTCATCAAGACCTCCGTCGGCCGTCTCATGTTCAACAACGCTCTGCCCCAGGATCTCGGCTTCGTCAAGGAGCGCAAGACCGTCGACGATATGTTCAAGCTCGAGGTCGATAAGCTCGTCGTCAAGAAGGATCTCGGCAAGATAGTCGATTACTGCTACAGGAAGCACGGCCCGACCATCACCTCCCAGGTGCTCGACAGGGTAAAGAAGCTCGGCTTCTCCTACTCCACCAGGGGCGGCATAACCGTCGGCTTCCAGGATATCACCGTTCCCGAAGAGAAGAAGGCTCTCCTCGCCGCGGCAGACGCGGCCTGCGCCGAGATCGACGAGATCTATCGCGAGGGTCTGCTCTCCAGGGAGGATCGCCGCAAGCGCGTCATCGCCGAGTGGGAGAAGACCACCGGCGAAGTCACCGACGCCCTTATGAAGAAGCTCTCGCCCATCAATCCCATCTACATGATGGCGAACTCCGGCGCGCGCGGATCCACCGCTCAGATCAGGCAGCTTGCCGGTATGCGCGGACTTATGGCGGATCCCTCCGGCCAGACGATCGAGGTTCCTATCCGCGCCAACTTCCGCGAAGGCCTCTCCGTTCTGGAGTTCTTCATCTCCTCGCACGGCGCGCGCAAGGGTCTTGCCGATACGGCTCTTCGTACCGCAGACTCCGGTTATCTTACCCGCCGTCTCGTAGACGTCTCCCATAACGTCATCGTCAGGGAGCAGGACTGCTTCGAGGAGAGGAACGAGCCCGTCCGCGGCATGGTCGTCCGCCAGATCGGCGAGGGCGAGAAGCCCATCGAGCCCCTTGGCGACAGGATACTGGGCCGCTATACCGTAAAGCCCATCTATCATCCCGTTACCGGCGAAATGATCGTCGACGGCAACCAGATGATCACCTATGAGATCAGGGACGCCATCATCGCCGCGGGCATCACCGAGGTCGAGATCAGGACGGTCTTCACCTGCCGCTGCGAGCACGGCGTATGCACCAAGTGCTACGGCGCGAACCTCACCACCGGCAAGACCGTCGATATCGGCGAGGCCGTCGGCATAATCGCCGCGCAGGCCATCGGCGAGCCGGGCACCCAGCTCACCATGCGTACGTTCCATACCGGCGGCGTTGCTACCGCCGAGGATATCACCCAGGGTCTTCCCCGCGTAGAGGAGATCTTCGAGGCGCGCAAGCCCAAGGGCCTTGCCGTCATAACCGAGATCAGCGGCGTCGTTCAGATGAAGAACGACGGCAAGAAGACCGAAGCCGTCATCTCCAACGACGAGGGCGAGTGCGAGAAGTACCTCATCCCGTTCGGCTCCAAGCTCAAGGTGCACGACGGCGACACCGTCGAGGCAGGCGACGAGCTCACCGAGGGCTCCGTCAACCCGCACGACATACTGAAGATAAAGGGCGTAAAGGGCGTTCAGGCCTATATGCTCAAGGAAGTCCAGTCGGTCTACCGTCTGCAGGGCGTTGAGATCTCCGATAAGCATATCGAGGTCATCATCCGCCAGATGCTCAGGAAGGTCCAGGTCGAGGAGGCCGGCGATACCGACCTGCTCCCCGGCGAGATCGTCGACATATTCCGCTTCGAGTCCGAGAACGAGCGCATAGTCGAGCTCGGCGGCACTCCCGCCGTTGCGAAGCGCAAGCTCCTCGGCATCACCAAGTCCGCTCTTGCGACCGATTCGTTCCTCTCCGCCGCCTCCTTCCAGGAGACCACGAGGGTTCTGACCGAGGCCGCCATAAAGGGCAAGGTCGATCCGCTCGTCGGCTTGAAGGAAAACGTCATTCTCGGCAAGCTCATCCCCGCGGGCGTTGGCCTCAAGCGCTACCGCAACGTGGACGTCGCCGCGAACGAAGAATAATCCCGCCTTGTGGGGCCGCCTTTTCGGGCGGCCCCAATACAATACCCGGAGGTCAATATGGATAACGACGCAAAGTATTCCGAAGAGATCGAAAAGGTCGTAAACGCGGTCAAGAAGGATTGCCGCCTGTACGGCACGCCCGAATGCCGCATGCTCAATCCCGACGGCTGCCAGAACTGCGCCGTGGGGGAGATGAAGCCCGAAAAGCAGGAGGAGACGAAAAACGCCCTCTCAAGGCTCATGCAGGCCGCCCCGCCCGAGGCGCTCGAGCCCCTTTACACGGGGGACGAATGCCTCTTCTGCAAGGGCGAAAGCAAGGGAAAGAAGGAGTGCTACGCGCTCTTCGATCTCTCGAAGCCAGATCCCGAAGGGGACTGGACGATCGCCCTCGGCAAGAGGAAGCTCGGCGTAAAGGCAGCCGACATGATACTTCCCCTGCAGGTGAGCTGCTGCAAAGAGTGCCAAAAAAGGTACCGTAAATTCGATTATCTGCCCACGCTGATCGCGCTCATAGTATTCGCTCTCGGCCTCGTGCTGACGACGATAGGCCCCGTCTACAAGGCGCTCTTCGCCGTCGCGCCGTGGCTGCCCCTCGCGGTCATGATAGTCTTCATAGTGCTCGCCCTTTTGACGGACGCGCTCCTCAAGAGGCTGATAGGCGCCTCCATGGCGAAGAGGATGAAGACCGACGTCGCCGAGCTTCCCGTGATATCCGATCTCATGGAGAAGGGCTGGGAAGAGGTCGCCAAGAAAAAGCAGGGCGTTTCCGCGCTCGTGTTCTCGAACAAGTTCCGCGAGCACGGCGTCTGCTCAAGTATGAGCGGCGAGCCCATGGGCGACGACGGCTCCGAGCCCGTGATATGCGGCATCTGGCCCGCGGAACCCGATCCCGAGCCCGTGAAGGAGCCCGATGCTCCCGAAGAGGGCGGGGAAGACGCGCCCCCCGAGAGGCCCGTGCCCGAGTTCGATCCCAAGGATGGGCCGGAGCTTCTGGGCATTATAAGGCAGCCCCCCTGCGATCGCCCCGAAAAGGAAGAGCAAGAGAACCGCTGAAAGAAAGAATAAGCAAAAAACGCGGCGCGGGATATTCCCGCGCCGCTTTGCTTCGGCCTTATTTTCAGACAGGCCGCAGACAAAACGCGCGGGGTATGTTATATTGCTTCTGTGAATTCATTACCGGGCCCGTCCCGAAAGCCGGAGGAAGCCAATGATGCTTGCAAAGAGGATAGTTTCCGTTCTTATCTCTGTTTTGATGCTCGTTTCCGTGATGCCTGCGCAGGGCGTCGAGAACGCCGACGTGAATTCGGACGGCAAAACCGACACGGCGGATATCAGCCTCATCTGCAAGGCTCTGCTCAACATGGAATAGGGCTTCTCCCTGTAAATAATTACATACCCGCGGCAGGCGCGTCCATCCGAAAAACGATGAGGCGCCCCGGCCGCTGCGATCCCGATAGTGGGGGGCGCCGCAAAAATGCGGGCGTCCCTTCCTTTTTTATTCCGATACACGGCATAACGCAAACATAATCGGTAAAAACCCCCTATTGAGGCTCCCGGAGGCCCGAAAAAGCGCGCCGCCAAGGGGCGGGGAAGGCCGCGCCGAGCGAAAATGATAATATAAACTTTTTTACTCCCGCGCCTCATTTATATTGACATTTAGGCTCTGAGTATTTATAATATAATAGATTGAATAGACATTTGGGGGCCTATGCCCTTTTGTGTCCAAATCTTCAATACTTTTTCAGGAGGTATACAATGAAGAACACCGTAAGGCGTCTCCTTGCCGCCCTCATCGTTCTGGCCATGGTATTCTCCCTGAGCGGCGCAGCGCTTGCTCTGGGCGAGGATGTCTCGGTCAACGATGGCGCGCTGGAGGCAAAACCGACCGTATCTTATGACCTTTCCGGCATAAGGAACGGCCACACCTTCGATCTTGGCGAGACCAAAGCCAACGAAGAGATTGCGGCTGACCAGATAGTCACTATCATGGTCCAGCTGAAGGATGCTCCCGCCATGAAGACTTATAAGGATTATAAGTCTGCCGAGAGCTACGCAGCATCCCTCCTTAAGAAGCAGAACGAAGCTGTCAAGAGCATCGAGAAGCGTCTCGGTCTTGACATCGACGTCCTCTTCAACTACACCCTGCTGTTCAACGGCTTCTCCTTCGAGGGCGAGTACCGCCTCGTTGAGGAGCTGAACGAGATGGACGGCATCACCGCCTTTGTGGCTGCCGAGTGGGATTGCCCCGAGATCCAGCTCTACAACTCCGGTGATATGGTCGGCGCCATCGACGCCTGGGATCTCGACTATACCGGCGAAGGCACCATCATCGCCATAGTCGATACCGGCCTCATGGTCGATCATCCCGCGTTCAGCACCATGCCCGATGAGGAGACCGTCAAGTTCACCAAGGCCGACATCGCCTCCATCATCGCCGAGGGCAACCTCCAGGGTTCCAAGAACGGCGTCAACATGAACGCCGACAACGTGTACTACAACGCGAAGATCCCCTTCCGCTGGAACTACACCCACATGAACTACAACGTAGCTCACGTCTATAACGATCACGGCACGCACGTCGCCGGCATCGCTGCCGGTAACGGCGGTGAGATCACCGGTATCGCGAAGGACGCTCAGATCGCCGGCATGCTCGTATTCCAGGATTCCGGCGGAGCGGGCTGGGCCCAGATCATCGCCGCCCTTGAGGACTGCGTAGTCCTCGGCGTCGATGCGGCGAACCTCTCTCTCGGTTCTCCCTGCGGCTTCACCTCCTACAGCTCAGCCTCCTACGGCGAGGTCTTCGAGAACCTCGTCAACGCGGGCGTCAACCTCTCCATGAGCGCGGGCAACGAATACTCCACTGCCCTCATGAACAAGTGGTATCCCTCCGGCATCGGCTACTGCCTCGTGCAGAACCCCGACTACGGCGTGACCGGTTCCCCGGGCACCTGGCCCCGTTCCCTTTCCGTTGCCTCCGTTGACAACACGAAGGGCATGTACAACTACATAGAGGACGTTGCCTCCGGCAGCAAGATCCCCTATAACGAGAATGCCGACAACGCCGCCAAGCTCGCCGATACCCTCGGCGACCAGACCGTTGATTTCATCTCCATTCCCGGTTACGGCACGGAAGAGGATTTCGCTCAGGTCGACGTACAGGGCAAGGTAGCCGTCGTCTCCCGCGGTGAGATCAACTTCGTCGCCAAGGGCCAGAACGCTCAGGCTGCCGGCGCCGTTGCGTGTATCATCCGCAACAACCAGTCCGGCAACAGCGGCATGGTAACGGATCCCTCCATCACCATCCCGTTCGTCATCATCGCCAAGGAATACGGCGACGTTCTCGCCGAAGAGGGCGAGGGCCAGCTCTACTTCTCCGCTGAGCCCGCTCTCGTTGACGCCATCGGCGGCGGCGAGCCCTCCTCCTTCTCCAGCTGGGGCACCACCTCGGATCTTGCCATCAAGCCCGAGATCACCGCTCCCGGCGGCAACATCTACTCCTCCACCGACCCGAGGCCCACTATGTCCGGCGAATACTACCAGGTATGGAGCGGCACCTCGATGTCCGCGCCTCACGTTGCCGGCGGTATGGCCATCGTGACCAACTACGTCAACGAAATGTTCCCCAATCTCAGCACCGCTGAGAAGCAGGAAATGGTAGACGCCATCCTCATGAGCACCGCGAAGCCCGTCAAGGATTCCGGCGGTGATTTCGCCGCTGTCCGCAAGCAGGGCGCCGGCCTCATGGACCTTGCTTCCGCCGTTACCACCACCTCCTACCTCAGCGTTGAGGGCTGCGCTCGTCCGAAGCTCGAGCTCGGCGACGATCCCGAGAAGACCGGCGTCTATGAGATGACCTTCACCATCAACAACTTCGGTGATAAGGAGATCTCCTACACCGTCGATCCTCACGTCCTTATCGACGACATCCAGGCTGTCGCTGAGGATCCGGACGGCAACTACGTTCTCGCCTACACTCAGACCAGCTGGGACGTTTCCGAATACTGTGATTTCGAAATGCCCGAGGTCGTCAAGGTTCCCGCCGGCGAATCCGTCGACGTGACCGTGACCGTCTCCATCACCGGCGTTGCGGGCTATATCGATTACTACTATCCCGCGGGCGCCTTCGTTGAAGGCTTCATCGAGCTTTATGCCGACAACAGCGTCAAGGGCGACGTCAACGGCGACGGTAAGGTCGACGGCGCGGATGCTCTTCTCGTAATGCGTTACTCCATGGAGCTCGACGAGATCGATAATCTCTCCGCTGCCGACGTCAACGGCGACGGCGCTGTCGATATGGCCGACGCGCTCATCATCGCCCGTTACAACATTGGCAAGCCCCAGAACGTTCCCATCGGCGAAGTCGGTGCCGGCAACGATCTGAACATCCCGTTCCTTGCCTACTACGGCGATTGGAACGCCGTTCCCATGCTCGATCAGGGCTTCTACTACGATGATTACAGCTACGGCTCCAACCCGATAGACAACTTCATCGGTTCCACCTTCGGCAAGGACGCTTACGGCCTCGGCATCAACCCCTACGTTGAGACCGAAGACTTCTCCTACTACGATGAGGACCGCAACGCCATCTCCCCGAACGGCGACGGCTTCCTCGATACCGTCAATACTCTGTACTGCGGCCTCATGAGGAACGCTGCCGAGATGGGCGCCGAGCTCTACACGGCCGACGGCACCCTCATCCGCACCCTCAGCAGGAACACCGAGGTCCGCAAGGACTACTGCTCCACCAGCACTCAGGTCTACTCCAACCGCGGCGCTGAGCTCGGCCTTCCCAACTGGAACGCCGCCTCCTTCGCGGATCAGGATCTCGTGATCCGTATCTACGCTTACCTCCTCAATGACGGCAGCATCACCACCGAGGCCTTCACCGAGGATACCGAGAACATGTTCAACGAGTGGCTCGTTCCCGTATACGTTGACACCGAGAACCCCATCGCCGAAGTCATCTCCTATGAGGACGGCGTGCTCGAGCTCGACGTTTACGATAACCACTACGCTGCGTTCGTCGGCGTCTTCGAGGGCGAGGTCGATGAGGACGGCATGATCCAGTTCACCAACGTCATCGGCTCCGAAGGCATCTTCGAGGACGGCCGCGGCGCCGATCACCAGGCGACCTTCGAGGGCGTTGAAGGTGAGGTTTACGTCTGCATCGCTGACTACGCCGGCAATGAAGTCGTCTATACCTTCGACGGCGAGAACCTTGTCGAGGTCGGCGACAATTGGAGCCACCAGGAGCACGAGGTCGTAGTTCCCGAGCTCGATATGTACGGCTACTGGAAGAACCCCGCTACTGGCGGAAACATGACCTGGCTCCGCTTCAACACCGGCGATATGAGCAGCCTCTACTACGGCGGCGGCATCACTGTCGACAACAACGGCTATGACTCCGCTGCGTTCACCGGCGAGTATGTCTACGCGATGGCTCCCATCAAGAGCGGCACCACCACCACCGGCTACAACCTCTACAGGTATGATGCTGCTCCGCTCGACGCGTGGACCGATCTTACCCTGATCGGCGAGGTCACGGGTCTGTCCCTGAACTCCTCCGGCAACCCCTACACCGTCAACGAGATGGCTTACGACCGTGTGACCGATACCATCTACGCGGTCTGCGGCCTTTCCGATATCGTTGCGATCGACGTTGAGACCGCTGAGGCAACCCCGGTCTGCTCCGCAGGCTACGGCGTTGCGGCGATCGACTTCGCGCCCGACGGCACCTGCTACATCGTAGACGCCTTCGGTTACTTCTGCACTCTCGACGTTGAGACCGGTGCTGAGATCGAGAACTACGGCTACCTTGGCATCACTCCCTACCAGAGCGGCTTCCTCGTACAGAGCGGCTGCTATGCCGACGGCTTCTTCTTCTGGATGTCCGCTCCCGGCAGCATCTCTTCTTACAGCCAGGTCACCCTCCAGGCGATCGAGATCTCCTCTAAGGAATGCGTCGATCTCGGCAACCTGAACGGCGGCTTCTATATCATCGGCATGTTTGCCGGCTGGTTCCCCATAGTTCCCGCTACCGAGCCCTCCGTTGAGGCCGAAGACTTCTATGAGAACTTCGAGAACGGCTTCGATTGGGAAGTTGTCGACGCCGACGACGACGGCATGAACTGGGCTGTCGATATCTTCGACGAGGGCCTCTACGTTGACGGCAACCACGCCGCCGTCAGCTACTCCTGGCTGGAGGAAGTCCTCACTCCCGATAACTGGATGATCAGCCCCGAGTTCACCCTCGGCGCGGGCGAGAGGTATCTCTCCTTCTACACCGCTTCCGCCAACTATTCTCCCGGATCCGATATCGACGAGCACTACGCCGTTTACGTGATCCCCGAGGGCGGCGATATTGAGGATGCGGTCCCTGTATACGAAAAAACGATGGATCACTACTGGCTCGTTGAGCACGTTGTCGATCTTTCCGCTTTCGCCGGCCAGACCGTCAAGCTCGCGTTCCGTCACTTCGACTGCACCGACGAGTACACCCTCATCATCGATTCCATCGCCGTTGGCTCCGCCATCGAGTGATAGAAACACATGAACAAAACCGGGCCCTTCGGGGCCCGGTTTTTTGTAGTGTAAAACCTGACAAGGGGACGGTTCTCTTGTCAGGTTATCGATCCTATTTCATCGCCTTTTTCGCGTCGTGCTTTTTCTTGATGGAGGCTTCAACGCCCAGCTCGCCCGGCTCGTAATAGGTATGCCCCTTCACGGAGGGGGGCATGTATTCCTGCTCCACCTCGTGATTCGGGTAATCGTGCGGGTATTTGTAACCCACGCCGTGCCCGAGCTTCGCCGCTCCGCGGAAGGAGGTGTCGCGAAGGTGGATGGGGACGGGCTCGTCTATCGTGTTCTCCGCGTCCGCAAAGGCCTTGTCGACGGCCATCACGACCGAGTTGGATTTCGGGCTCTCACAGACGAATATTATCGCCTGGGTTATCGCAAGCCGCGCCTCCGGCATACCGATGAGCTCCAGAGCCTGCGCCGCGGCCACCGCCTGCTGCAGCGCCGTCGGGTTGGCAAGGCCTACGTCCTCGCTCGAATGGGCGATTATCCGGCGGCAGATGATGCGCGGATCCAGCCCCGCGTATACGAGCCGCGAGAACCACGCGAGCGCCGCGTCGCTGTCGCCGCCGCGCAGCGATTTGCAGAACGCCGAAAGCATATCGTAAAGCTGCTGATCGTCGCATCTTACGACCTTCTTCTGGATGGAATCCGCGGCGATCTCCTTCGTGATGCGGATAACGCCGTTCTCGGGATCCGTCGTGCGGACGGCAAGCTCTATCGCGTTCAGCGCCGTCCTCACGTCACCGTTGGCGATCGTGGCTATGTGCTGAAGGGCTTCGTCGTCAATAACGGCGTTGTAATTGCCGAGGCCGCGCTCCTTATCCGAAAGGGCGGCCTTCACCTGTTTCATAACGTTCTCCCGCGAGAGGGGGTAGAACTGGAACAGCCTGCACCTTGAAACGATAGCGCCCGTCATGCTTATCATGGGGTTCTCGGTGGTGGAGCCTATGAACCGCACCGTGCCGTTCTCAAGCGCGGGAAGCAGCGCGTCCGACTGCGTTTTGGACCATCTGTGGCATTCGTCGAGCAGGAGGTAGGTCGGCTTGCCGTAGAGCCGCAGATCCTTCTCGGCGGCGTCCAGCACCTCGCGAAGCTCCTTCACGCCCGAGGTCACGGCGTTCAACTTGACGAAATTGCTGTTGGTCGTGTTCGCGATAATGGAGGCGAGCGTCGTCTTGCCGCAGCCCGGCGGGCCCCAGAATATGCTGGATTGGAGCGTGTCCGTCAGTATGGCGCGGCGAAGCAGCCTGCCCTTGCCCACGATATGCTCCTGACCTATGAATTCGTCGAGCGTGCGGGGGCGCATCCTGTCCGCAAGGGGGGCGTTCGCTTTTCTGGTTTCGGAAAAGAGATCTTCCATGCTTTCTCCGTCTCTTAAAGATAAGCGGCCGCGAAAAGTTCCGCAGCCGCCGTTGTTTTTTCGTTATTACCTCATCTTGAGCTGATCCGCGAGGCTCGCGTAGATCAGAGGATCGGGCAGATTCGCGAACATATCCGCCATGGGCTTGCGCTCGTGAATGGTCTTGACCGCCTCGGCAAAGAGGGGAGCCGCGGATATGACCTTGATCTTGGTGGAGTACTTCTCGATATCGGGGCAGTTGACGGAGTCGGTGACGACGAGCTCCTCAAGGGGGCTGTCCTCGATCTTCCTGACCGCGCCCTCGTTGACTATGGCGTGGGAGAGGAAGGCGTAGACCTTGCTCGCGCCCTTGTCCATGAGGTTGTGCGCAACGTCGACTATCGTGCCGCCGCTGGTGGTGAAATCGTCCACGACGAGGCACTTCTTGCCCTTGACGTCGCCGATGATCTCCATGACCTTGGCCTTCTCGTCATGGCCGTAGCGGACCTTGTTGCAGATGGCAAGGCCGAGGTTCAGGCTGTCGGCAAAGAGACGGGCGTTCTTGGCAAAGCCCGCGTCGGGGGAGACGACCACCGCGTCCTCGGTAACGAGGCCGGCCCTCTTGGCGTAGGCGCAGAGGAGGGGCCTTGCGTAGAGATGGTCGACGGGGACCTTGAAGAAGCCCTGTACCTGCGGCGCGTGCAGATCCATCGTGATGACGCGGTTCACGCCCTCCGCCTCAAGGCAGTCGGCGCAGACGCGGCCCCTGATGGAAACGCGGGGCTCGTCCTTCTTGTCGGCCTTCGCGTAGCCGTAGTAGGGAACAATGGCGGTTATCGAGCTTGCGCTCGACCTGCGGAACGCATCGACCCAGAAGAGGAGCTCCATGAACTCGTTGTTGGGGTCGCGGCCGATGGCCTGGACGATAAAGACGTCCTCATTGCGGGCCGATTCATCGAAACGAACGTAGGTGTTGCCGTCACCGAAGCGCTTTGAGAAGGATTTGCCCAGGGTCATGCCCAGATAGGAGCACATGCGCTCTGCAAAGGGCCTGGAGCTGTCACCGGCAAATATCCTGATGTTTCCGTTATCACTCATTGCTGTAACCGTCCTTGTTCAATTTCTTCGGGCAGGGGCGAACCGCTTGCCCACCTATATCATTATAACAGAATACTCGACATTCTTCAATCCAAACATCAAATATATAGTATGAAGAAACCGGCGAAAAACCCGGCCCCAGTGCGCCTCCGGCAGCGCAGGCCCGAAAATAATATATGGGAAAATATATCAAAAATCCTTTTATAATTTTCTCCGAATATATTTGACTTTTGGCAGGGGTATAGCTATAATGTGATAGTGCGTCAATACAATGACCTATAATGCGTTTATATGCTGAAAAATCGCCTCAAAAACGGGTTGCAAGCGTGAAAGATCGAGGGGATTTTGAGATATAAAACGACTAAAAAACAAGGAGAGAATCTAATGCCAACCATCAACCAGCTGGTCAGGAAGTCCAGGACGAAGGTCGAATACAAGTCCAAATCCCCGCTCCTGAAGCAGTGCCCCCAGAGGCGTGGCGTATGTACGGCAGTCCGTACCACCACCCCCAAGAAGCCGAACTCCGCGCTTCGTAAGATCGCCCGTATCCGCCTGACCGACGGTCTCGAAGGTACGGCCTACATCCCCGGCATCGGTCATAACCTGCAGGAGCACTCCGTTGTTCTTATCAGGGGCGGCCGTGTCAAGGATCTGCCCGGTGTTCGTTACCACATCATTCGCGGCAAGCTCGATACCGCGGGTGTAGCAAAGCGTATGCAGGCCCGTTCCCGTTACGGTGCTAAGCGTCCCAAGAAGTAAGGAGGTCACACAATGCCCAGACGTGGATTTATCCCCAAGAGGGAAGTGCTTGACGATCCTATCTATGGCGGCAAGCTCGTAACCAAGCTCATCAATCAGGTCATGCTCGACGGTAAGCGCGGCGTTGCCCAGCAGGCGACCTACGGCGCCTTCGAGATCATCAGGAACAAGACCGGCCGCGAGCCCATCGAGGTCTTCACCGAGGCTATGAACAACGTCATGCCCGTCCTCGAGGTCAAGGCCCGCCGCGTCGGCGGTTCCAACTACCAGGTACCTATCGAGATCCGTCCCGAGCGTCGTCAGACCCTCGGTCTCCGCTGGATCGTCATGTTTGCCCGCAAGAGGAGCGAACGCACCATGATGGAGCGTCTCGCCGGCGAGATCATGGACGCCGCGACCGAGCAGGGCGGTGCCTTCAAGAAGAAGGAAGACACCCACAAGATGGCCGAGGCCAACAAGGCTTTCGCCCATTATCGCTGGTGATCTGCCGAAAGGTACGCCAAATTTACGATATACCGCGCGTTCTGCGCAGTATATAACCAGATCAGCGGAAAGGAGGAAAGCTTATGCCGAGAGATACGTCGCTTGATATGACCAGGAACATTGGCATCATGGCTCATATCGACGCCGGCAAGACGACGACGACCGAACGCATCCTGTACTACACGGGCAAGATACACAAGGTCGGCGAAGTCCACGAAGGCGCTGCCGCCATGGATTACATGGAGCAGGAACGCGAAAGGGGCATAACCATCACCTCCGCCGCAACCACCGCCTATTGGAAGGGCTACCGCATCAACATCATCGATACCCCCGGCCACGTCGATTTCACAGTCGAGGTCGAAAGGTGCCTCAGGGTACTGGACGGAGCGGTAGCGGTATTCTGCGCCAAGGGCGGAGTCGAGCCCCAGTCCGAGACCGTATGGAGGCAGGCCGAAAAGTACGGCGTCCCGCGCATAGCCTACGTCAACAAAATGGATATCGTCGGCGCGAATTTCTATCGCGTCATCCAGATGATGAAGGATAGGCTCCACGCGAACCCCGTTCCCGTCCAGCTCCCCATCGGCGTCGAAGCCGATTTCCGCGGCATAGTCGATCTCGTCAAAATGCAGGCCGAGATCTACTATGACGCCGACGGCAACGACATAAGGCAGGAGCCGATCCCCGATGATATGCTCGCCGACGCCGAAGAATATCGCACGGCGCTCATCGAGGCGGCCGCCGATTTCGACGACGACCTTATGGAAGCCTACCTCTCAGGGGAGGAGATCCCCGAGGATATGCTGAAAAGGGCCATCAGAAGGGGCACCGTTCAAAACCGTGTAGTTCCCGTTTGTTGCGGCACCTCGTATCGCAACAAAGGCGTACAGCCCCTGCTGGACGCAATAACCGATTATCTGCCTTCGCCTCTCGACGTTCCGCCCATTGAGGCTGCAAACAAGGACGGCACGAAGACGGTGGAGATAAAAGCGGATGATCAGGCGCCGTTCGCGGCACTTGCGTTCAAGATCGTTACCGATCCCTTCGTGGGCAAGCTGGCGTTCTGCCGCGTCTACTCCGGCACACTTAAGTCCGGCGTCATGGTGTATAACAGCACCAAGGGCAAGCGTGAAAGGGTAACAAAGCTCCTGCTCATGCATGCCGACAGCCGCACCGAGGTGGAGGAGGTCCACGCCGGCGACATAGCCGCTTTCGTCATGAAGGATACCTCGACGGGCGACACCCTCTGCGCGGAAAACCGCCAGGTGCACCTTGAGTCCATGGAGTTCCCCGAGCCCGTAATAAGGATCGCGATAGAGCCCAAGACCAAGGCCGGGCAGGAGAAGCTCGTCGCAGCGCTCCAGAAGCTCTCCGATGAGGATCCGACCTTCCGCACCTATACGGACGGAGAGACGGGTCAGATGATAATTTCGGGCATGGGCGAGCTCCATCTCGAGATCATCGTCGACAGGCTCATCAGGGAATTCAAGGTCGAGTGCCGCGTCGGTAAACCGCAGGTAGCCTACCGTGAGACGATCACCAAGACCGTCAAAACGGAAGGCCGTTATATCCACCAGCTCGGCGGTCACGGCCAGTACGGCGTAGTCACCGTTGAGTTCGCTCCCGCAAAGCCCGGAGAAGGCTATCACTTCTTCGATAAGACGGTCGGCGGCGTGATCCCCAAGGAATTCGTGCAGGCGGTCGATAAGGGCATCAGGGAAGCGGCAAGATCCGGCTGGATCGGCGGATATGAGGTCGTCGATTTCACGGCGACGCTCCTGGACGGCAGTACGCATGAGGTCGATTCAAGCGAGTTGGCTTTCAAGATCGCAGGCAGCCTTGCTTTCAGAGAAGCGATAAAGGAGGGCGGCTCCATATTGCTCGAGCCGTTCATGAAGTGCGAGATCCTCATGCCCGAGGAATACATGGGCGACGTGATGGGCAATATAAACGCCCGCCGCGGACATATCGAAAACATGGACACCCGCGCGGGTCTTCGCTGCATAGAAGCGCTCTGCCCGCTCTCCGAGATGTTCGGTTATGCGACGGATCTTCGTTCAAGGACGCAGGGAAGGGGGACCTTCACCATGCAGTTCGACCACTATGAGGAAGTCTCAAAGGCGCTCGCCGACAAGATCCTCGGGATGATCTATTAAGGTCAAATCGTTAAACCCCCCGCAAGGGGCTAACAATAAAAAAACAAACACTAAATATTTCTCAGGAGGAAATCCCAAATGGCAAAGCAGAAATTCGAAAGAACCAAGCCCCACGTAAACATCGGCACCATCGGTCACGTTGACCATGGCAAGACCACCCTCACCGCTGCCATCACCATCGCTCTCTCCCAGCAGGGCCATGCTGAGGCTATGCGTTATGACCAGATCGACAAGGCCCCCGAAGAGAAGGCCCGTGGTATAACCATCAACACCGCTCACGTTGAGTACGAGACCGACAAGCGTCACTACGCTCACGTCGACTGCCCCGGCCACGCCGACTATGTTAAGAACATGATCACCGGCGCTGCTCAGATGGACGGCGCTATCCTCGTTGTTTCCGCGGCCGACGGCCCCATGCCCCAGACCCGTGAGCACATCCTGCTCGCCCGTCAGGTCGGCGTTCCCTACATCATCGTCTTCATGAACAAGGTCGACCAGGTCGACGATCCCGAGCTCCTCGAGCTCGTTGAGATGGAGATCCGTGAGCTGCTCTCCAGCTACGACTTCCCCGGAGACGACACCCCCATCATCAAGGGTTCCGCTCTGAAGGCCCTCGAGGCCCTCACCAACGGCGCTGTTGCGAAGGAATCCCCCGAGTGCCAGTGCATCTTCGAGCTGATGGACGCTGTTGACAGCTACATCCCCACTCCCCAGCGCGCTTCCGACAAGCCCTTCCTTATGCCTGTTGAGGACGTCTTCACCATCACCGGTCGTGGTACCGTTGCTACCGGCCGTGTTGAGCGCGGTATGATCAAGGTCAACGAT